>CAYNGQ010000193.1:0-8735 GCA_964396735.1 uncultured Solirubrobacteraceae bacterium
CAGGAACAGGTAGAGCACGGCGAGGAAGCCGAACTTGAGCGCGACCGACACCGGCTGCAGCGTATTCATCGCTGCTCGAAGACGATCTCGGTGGTGCCGAGCTCGATCCGGTCGCCGAGCTGCAGCGGCCGCGAGCCGCGCAGCCGCTCGCCGTTGAGCAGCACGCCGTTGGTCGAGCCCAGATCCTCGATCGCCCACCCCTGCACGGTGGGGTGAATATGGGCGTGACGGCGGGAGATCCCCGCATCGTCGAGCACCACGTCGCAGTCGCGACTGCGGCCGATCACCGCCCCTTCCGGGGCGACCACCAGGCGCCGCCCGCCAACCAGCAGCAGGGCGCGCGGGGGGCGACTGGAGCGGGCCCGTTCGAGCGGCTCGCGCAGGCGGGCGGAAGAGCTGTAGATCATCGTCTGCCCATGCTCGTCCTCGTGGCGAGGGGCGCCGGCGGCTGCAGGCCAATCACCGCCGGCGGGCTGCTCCCACGCCCCGCCTTCGCCAGCGTGGTCGTCGAGGTCGCCATTGCCATTGCCGGGGACATCGGGGCGCACCAACCGCGCCTGGATGCCGAACTCGCCGAGTGACAGGGAGTCGTCGGTGTGGAAGGTGATGATGGGGTGGGAGGCAAGCGTGAGATCCTCGCCGCGAGCATGCTCCAGCAGGTAGGCGCAGAGCTCGTCGATCAGCTCGTCCTCGACACCGTCGTAGCGGGCGCGATCCGGCGGGGAGAGCCAGACGGCGTACTCGTTGGGGGCGTACACGCGCGACACCGAGGTGGTGCGGTGCTCGTCCATCTCGCGCGCCAGCTTGCGGGCGATTTCCATCGGGCGCACCTCGGAGCGGAAGAGGCGCCCGAAGGCGCCCTCCACGAGGGAGGCGAGGGTGGTCTCGAGGCTCTTGAGGGGGTTCATGGAATGCCCGATCACTGGGGCGGAGCCGACAGCGTCGAACTCCGCCGTCCCGCCACTCCTCACTTTAAGGCTCCTCACGCAACAATCGTCCGCACCGGCCCGCGCAGCGCTCGTGCGACGACCGCGAGCAGTGCCCCAAGCGAGGCACTGAGGATGACGCCATGTGGGGATGGAAGCGTGGCGCCGGCCACAGGGAGGCCGCGACCGAGCGCTTGGATGCCCGCCCACCCGGCCACCAGCGCGACGGCCCACAGGATCGCGGCGAGCGCATCGAGCATCGCTGAGCGCCCCCACACCACCCAGGGAAGGATTGCGGCGGCGAGCGCCCACAGGGCCGCTTCGAGCAGCAACGCGACGCTCAGCAGGTGTAGCACCGCTTGGGCGGTGCTCGCCACGGACCCGTCCAGCGGCAGCTCGGTGAGACGCAACCACCAGTAGCCAAGGGCACCCAGCAGGGCGCGGGAGCGCCAGCGGGCGAGCTGGCCGGCGAGTGCGGGGAAGGCGCCCGCGAGGCCGACGAGGCCCAGCGCGGGCGCAAGCAGCGCGACAAGCCAATACGGCCCGGGTCGGCGCACCAGCAGCACCAGCGGCAGCACCGCGCCGAGGGCGAGCAGCGCAACCCCGGGGTGGTCGACGGCGATCTGCCAGACACACGCCGCCAGTGTCGCGGCGACCCAGGCCAGCCGCGCGGCCGTCAGCCAGCCCGTCAGGTCGGGCTGCTCCGCAGGGGAATCCAGGGAAGAGTGCCGCGGCGCCTGCACCTCCGTCGCCATCGCCGGGGCGCAGGAGGGTTGAAGGGGTGAGGATTGAGCCGGCCCCTCCGGGCCGGCTGGGAGGGGGCGAGGGAGCGGCGCGGCGGGAGCGCGCGTGCGGCGCCCCCAGGACGAGCGTCGCAAACCGTGGCGCAGACCGTCGTCGAGCGCGTCGCTCAGTTCCGGCAGCGTCCCACGCAGCGCGGGATCGGGCTCGAGCGCCCGGTCGAGCGCATGGGTGAGCTCGCGCCGCAGATCGCGGCGCTGGCGCTCCAGCGGCGGTAGCGGCTCGCCGATGCGACGCGCCGTGGCTGCCGGAGTGGGGCCACGCACCGGGTTGACCCCGCTGAGCGCCTCATACAGCACGAGCGCGAGTGAGTACAGGTCGGCGGACGCCCCGGCCTCACCGCCGTCGATCTGCTCGGGAGCCATGTAGGCGAGCGTGCCGAGCACGTCGCCGGTGCGGGTGAGGGACTCCTCGCCGGCGAGCAGCGCGCCGCCGAAGTCGGTGAGCTTCGCGATCGGGGCGGCGCGGCCGAACGCAGGCGTCTGGACCGCGGGCCACTCCGGAGTTGGGCCGGGATCGGCGGCCGCGGACACCAGCACGTTCTGCGGCTTGATGTCGCGGTGGATCACTCCGCGGCCGTGCGCGTGCAGGAGCGCGTCCGCGAGCGCGATTCCGATTTCGATCACCTCCTCGTCACAGAGCGCCTCGGCCGCGATCAGCTGGGCGAGGGTGTCGCCGTGGACCAGCTCGGAGATCAGGTAGAAGGTCTCCTGCTCGGCGCACGCCTCGTACAGGGCGACGATCGCGGGATGCGCCAAACGGGCGTTGGCGAGCGCCTCGCGCGTGGCGCGCTCGCGATCTTCGCCGGCGGGGAGCGGAATGATCTTGACGGCCACCTCGCGGTCGAGCAGCTCGTCGTGGGCACGCCACACCACCCCGAAGCCGCCGGCGCCGAGGGGTTCGAGCAGGAGGTAGCGCTCGAGCACCGTGGTGCCCCGCTCGGCCAGCGGCCGCCCACCGCGGACCCGAGCTTCGATGCGGCGATGGTCGCGCTCGGGGGCGATCAGTGTGTCGTGAGAGTCCACCGACTCCTGCGTTCGCCGATGCGCGGGCGCTCCCTGCCACGAGCAGGCAGGAGAAGCGGAGGTGAGCGAGAAGTTGCAAGAAGTTGCATATGGCACCAGCCAGCAGATGAGCGGCCGAGCGGCCGGTCATACTGGTGCCTTCCTCGATACGCAGGCAAGGAGCGAGACAGCTTGTCGTTCTTCGACGATGATGAGGGAGGAGCCCCGCGGCCGGCCGCCGCGGGCGGGCGGGCGCCTAATCCCCCCCGCTCGCAACCGCGTCCGCGGCGGCCACAGCGGGCGGGCGGGCATCCAATCCCGGCCGCCGATCGCCACACGATGATGGTGCGGCGGCGGATCGCCGCCGGGGTCGGGGTGGTTGTGCTGATCCTGGTCGTGCTGCTGATCGACGGCTGCCTGAAGAGCGGCAAGGAAGAAGCGCTGAAGAAGTACAACCACGAAGCGGGACAGCTGGTGGGGGAATCCGACCAGCAGGTGGCGCATCCCCTGTTCGCCGGGCTCGCCGGCGCTTCCAGCGAACCACCGCTGAACGTGGAGCAGAAAGTCAACGAACTGCGTGATGTGGCGCAGCGACAGGCCGAACAGGCCAAGCGGCTGAGCGTCCCGAGCGAACTGGATGCGGCACAGCGCTACTTCACGCTGACGCTAAATCTGCGCGAGGAAGCACTGGCAAAGATCGCGCCGCTCGTGCGCGAGGCACTGGGTGGCAAAGGCAAGCAGGCGAGCTCGTTGATCGCCGGCGCAATGGAGATGCTCCTGGCCTCCGACGTGATCTACTCCCAGCGGGTGGCGCCGCTGATCCAGCAGGAATTGGCGGCGGGCGGCGTCCAAGGGTTGAGCACCGCGAGCACGCAGTTCCTGCCGAACCTGGGGTGGCTGGAACCGGGCACCGTCGAAGAGCGCCTCACCGGGAAGTCCTCGACTGCGGCGCAGAGCGGCCAGATCGCCCCGGGCACGCACGGCTCGGCGCTGAAGGGCGTGAGCGTCGGCGGCACCGAACTGCAGCCAGAATCGACGGGTACGGTCAACCACCTCAGCGGTGGATCCAACCCGACGTTCAAGGTGATGGTCGAAGACTCCGGTAGCAACACGGAGACCGACGTGAAGGTCGAAGTCACGGTGACCGCCGGGGGCAAGCAGTACAAAGACAGCCGTACGATCGCCAAAGCCGAACCGGGCGTGACCTCGACCGTGGGCATTCCCGTGGAAGGCGTGCCGGTGGGCGCGGCCGCGAACGTGGTCGTCTACGTGCAACCCGTTCCGGGGGAGACCAACCTTGAAAACAACAAGGGCACCTTCCTGGCGGTGTTCAGCGGGTAAGGGCCTCGACGCGCTCCAGGGCTGTCCGCGTGTGTGAACGATGGCTCTGGTGTGGTTGCCCCTGCCTGCGCGATAGCTTGTCTGCATGAGCGCCTCCGACCTGACCGACACCCAGGGAGTCATCGCGATCGCCGCTGCCGCGATCGCCGTGGTGTCGCTGCTGGGATGCGTTGCGCTGGCGCTCAGCCTGCGCCGGCTGCGCGCCGCGCAAAAGGTCGTGCTGGGCGAGGGGGAGCGCGACGTGGTGGCCCACGCGGCGGCGATCCAGGGGGGCTTCGAGGATCTGCGGGAGTACGTCGGGGAGGTGGCGGAACGCCTGGAGCAGCGATTGGGAGGTGTGGAGGCGGGTCTGCGCGGCGCGATCTCCCACCGGGCGCTGGTGCGCTACGACGCCTACAACGAGCTCTCCGGACACCAATCAGTGTCGATCGCGCTGCTCGACGACACCAGCTCGGGGGTGGTGCTCACCTGCATCCACCACCGCGACCAGGCACGCGTCTACCTCAAGCAGGTGCACGGGGGGGAGGGCGAATTGGAGCTCTCCCCCGAGGAGGCGGAGGCGGTGCAGGTGGCGCTCTCCACGGCGGGCAGCGGCGTGTCCGCCTGAGCGATGCTCCCGCGCGTCGGCTTCCTGGGTCCCGCGGGGACCTTCACCGAGGAGGCGCTGCTCTCGAGCGCGGCGGCGGACGCCGTCGAGCCAGTGGCGTTTGCGACGATCTACGACACGGTGGTTGCGGTGCGCAGGCGGGAAGTGCAATGGGCGGTGGCGCCGATCGAGAACTCGCTCGACGGGTCGGTGACGGTGACGCTCGATCTGCTGGCCGAAACGGGGATTCGCGCCGAAGGCGCGTGTCCTCCGGCTTCGGTAGACGAGCATGGAGACCTGGAGATTGTGGGGGAGGTGCTGCTGGCGGTGAAGCACTCGCTGATCGCCGCGGGACGGGTGGCACTGCGCGAGATCGACACGGTGATCTCCCATCCCCAGGTGCCGGGGCAGTGCACGCGCCTGCTGCGGGGGGAGCTCGCCCACGCGCGCGTGCTGCCGGCGAGCTCGACGGCGGAGGCGGTGCGCATGGTGGCGGCCGGGAAAGTGCGGGGACAGGCGGCGCTGGGAACGCGGCTGGCGGCAGATATCTACGGCGCCACAGTTGTGCGCGAGGGGGTGCAGGACCACGACGACAACGTCACGCGCTTTGTGTGGCTGGCAGGGACGGGTAAGACCGACGATCCGCCCTTGAGGGTCGGGATCGAAAGTCCACCGCCGGGGGGGTGGAAGACATCGGTGGTGTTCTGGGGCTCGGGGGCAGACAGCCCCGGCTGGCTGGTGCGCTGCCTGGATGTGTTTGCTCAGCGCGCGATCAACTTGACCAAGATCGAGTCGCGTCCGCAGCGGGCTCGCATGGGCCACTACATGTTTTTCGTCGATCTTCAGGGCAGCGCGCGAGAGCCCACGGTGGCAGAGGCGCTCGCGGGGCTGCGTGCGGTGTGCGAGCAGGTACGCGTGCTGGGCTCCTATCCGGCAGGGACCGACCCGTCGGGACCGTAGCGGTGGCGCGGCAAGCGAGCACAATCGACCACATTCGTCGCTACACTGCGCGCACGGATGGATACCACCATTCCACCAGACCCAGTTCGGTCCGTGCCGCCTCCCGAGCACCGGCGGCGCGGGCCTGAGAGTGGGCGGGTGCTCGTTTTGAACGCGACCTTCGAGCCGATCAACGTCTGCTCGGTGCGCCGCGCGGTGGTGCTCCTCCTCAAGGAGAAGGCCGAGTTGGTGGAGCGCGGGCGGTGGGAGCTGCACTCGGAGAAGACCACGCTTGCGCGACCGGCGGTGATCCGCCTGGTGGCCTACGTGCGTGTCCCCCGCGACGCCCACCAGCGCAAGATCACGAGGCGCGCCGTGTTCGCCCGCGACGGCTGGACCTGTCAGTACTGCGGCTCACGCGCCAACCTCACCGTGGACCATGTGATCCCCCGCTCCAAGGGTGGGCCGTCGAGCTGGGAGAACATCGTGGCGTCGTGCGCGCCGTGCAACCGCCGCAAGGGCGACCGGCTGCCACGCCAGGCCGGCATGCAGCCGCGACACGCGCCGAGGGTACCGCGCGCGGAGGTGTTCATCCACGTCGCCAGCCCGTCGATCCCGGCGGCGTGGCGCCAGTACCTGCCGCAGACGGCCCAGGCCGCCTGAAGGCTGCCCGCCCAAAGCAGGTCGGTGGGCCGCCCGGCAGATCGATATGCGCGAAAACGGCCGGTTGCGTCAGGGTTCCGGAGCGTGCACCCGGGTTCCGCCTGGCCGAGAAAGGACGAGGGACGCCGCAAACCCCCGCGGCGTCCCTCGCACCTGCTTGTGTCTCTCTTTTGACTGGAAAGACCGAGACTGCCTGCGCTGCCGGAGGGACCAGGGCCGGCGGCGGTCTCGGGGTGTCCCGGGTTGGATTCCGCTACGCGGTCCAGCCTGCCGACCTAGCGGCCGGTCACCTCCAGGGTCCCGCAAGAACTGTCACTCAACGTACGGACCACCTCCTTTCTCTGGTCTCGCCAGAGTAGCGGACGGAGGTGACGTCACGCAAGGGGGGAGTTGCCGTTCTCCTCCGGATCGCCGTGGAGACCGTCCTCAGAGGAGTCGAGCAGCTCTACCGGCTCGTTCTCGCCACTGCCATCCACGCCGGTGCCATCCCCACTACTGTCGTCCTCCCCGCCATCATCGACCACCAGCGCGACGGCGCTGACGACGTCGTCGTCCTTGAGGTTCATCAGACGCACGCCCTGGGAGGCGCGGCCGTAGCGGCTGATTCCCTTCACCGAGGTCCGCTGCACCATGCCGCCGATCGAGATGAAGATCAGCTCCTCGTGCTCGCGCACCACCAGCGCACCGGCGAGCGCGCCCTTGCGGTCGGTGAGCGCGATCGTCTTGACGCCCATCGCGCCGCGGCCCTTGCGGGGGTAGTCTGCTATCGGCGTGCGCTTGCCGTAGCCGTTCTCAGTGACCACGAGCAGCTCCTGATCGTCGCGGGCGACGTCCATAGCGAGCACGTAGTTGCCTTGCTTGGAGACGTTCATACCGCGCACGCCCGAGGTATCGCGGCCCATCGGACGCACCTGAGACTCGTGGAAGCGCGTGGCTTGGCCGGAGCGAGAGACGATCAGGATGTCGTCCTCGCCGCTGGTGCGGCGCACCGCGACCAACTCGTCGTCGTCGCGGATCTTGATCGCGATGATGCCATCGGCGTTGATCGGCGTGTTGTAGGCCTTGAACTCGGTCTTCTTGACGATCCCTTGCCGCGTGGCGAACACGAGGTAGGCGCCCTCGCTGTAGTCGCGGGTGGCAAGCACCGACTGCACCCGCTCGCCCTCGCGCAGAGGCAGCACGTTGACCAGGGCACGGCCCTTGGCGGTGCGGGAGGCCTCGGGCAGTTCGTAGACCTTCGAGCGGTACACCTTGCCGCGGTTGGAGAAGAACAGCAGATAGTCGTGGGAGGAGCAGACGAACAGGTGCTCGATGAAGTCGCCGTCCTTCATGTCCATCCCGGTGACGCCGCGGCCGCCTCGGTGCTGCTGGCGGTAGGTGGCCAGCGGCAGCGACTTTATGTAGCCGGTGCGGGTGATCGTGATCACCATCTGCTGGTCGGCGATCAGATCCTCGATGTCGATCTCGTCCTCGGAGTGCGTGATCTCACTGCGTCGCTCGTCGCCGAAGCGCTCGCGGATCTCACTCAGCTCCTCCTTGATGACCGCCAGCACCCGGCCCTCGTCGCCGAGAATCGCGCGCAGCTCGGCGATCCGCTCGGTGACATCGGCGTGCTCCTGTTTGATCGAGTCGGCCTCCAGCGCCGTGAGCTGGGAGAGGCGCAGGTCGAGGATCGCGCTGGCCTGGATGTGGCTGAGCTCGAAGCGCTCCACCAACTGCTCGCGCGCCGCTTCGCGGTCGCGCGAGGCGCGGATCAGTTCGATGATCGCATCGAGGTTGTCGAGCGCGATCAAGAGGCCGAGCAGGATGTGGGCGCGGGCCTCCTTCTCGGAGAGCTCGTGCTTGGTGCGGCGCACGATCACTTCGCGCTGGTGGGCCACGTAGTTGTGGATCACCGAGCGCAGGTTGAGCGTGCGCGGGACGTTGTCGACGAGCGCGACCATGTTCACCCCGAAGGTCGACTGCATCGGGGTGTGCTTGTAGAGCTTGTTGAGCACGACCTTGGGGATCGCGTCGCGCTTGAGCTCGATCACCAGGCGCATCCCGCGCTTGTCGGACTCGTCGCGCAGGTCGGAGATCTCGGGGATCTTTTTTTCGCGCACGAGTTCGGCGATCTTTTCGATCAGCCCGCCGGGACCGCCCTTCTTGACCATGAACGGCAGCTCGGTGACGACGATCGCCTCCTTGCCCTGCTTGAGCGGCTCAATGTGGGCGCGCGCCTGGACGCGCACGCGGCCGCGGCCGGTCTCGTACGCGTCTTTGATTCCCGCGTGGCCGAGGATGATCCCGCCGGTAGGAAAGTCCGGGCCTTTGATGTGACGCATCAGGCCCTCGACGGAGATGTCCGGGTCGTCGATGTAGGCGACCGTGGCGTCGATCACCTCGCGCAGGTTGTGCGGCGGGATGTTCGTCGCCATCCCCACCGCGATCCCCGACGAGCCGTTGACCAGCAGGTTCGGGAAGCGCGACGGCAGC
>CAYNGQ010000194.1:0-1700 GCA_964396735.1 uncultured Solirubrobacteraceae bacterium
GAGGCGTTCTACAACCGCCAACGACGACACTCCACCCTCGGATACCTCTCCCCAGAGGAATACGAGAGAAGAACAATCACAACCACGAACAACGACTAGCGACTAAAGCCCACGACAGGCCACGAAACAGGTGCCACTCCAAACACTGGCAGTACGGACCTGCGACAAGTAGGTCCGCACTGCCGAGTGCAGCACTCCCCCACTGCCGCAGAATGGATCGAGCACGAGACGTCCTGGCATCCCGCGCGGCTCGTGGGAAGTTCGGGCAGTTTGCGAGGAGTTTGGCTGGCGCTGCCCTAGCGCGGTGGGCGCTAGAGCGGTAGCCTGCCAGCAGTAGGACTGACGGCCCGGCCGGTGCTCCGATACAAAGGGAGGGCCGTACCGGGCCGTCGCGGTTACTGCGGTGTTCGAACGAACACAGAACACCATACGGCCTCGCGGGGATGCAAACCACCTCTTCCCCGCCGTTTCCCCGCTATTACCGGGACGAACTTTGCGATGTGCGGTCGTTTTTGCCTGCTGTGGGCGGTTTAACCCGTCCGGCTCCGCGGAGTCGGGGATAGGGGTGGTGGTGGGATGGTTTTCGCCGAAGGCGTAGAGCTGGCCGCTGGAGGTGGGCGCAAAGGCCTTCGATCGAGCGGCGGCGGGCGTGGCGCAGCCGGCGTACCGCGCGGCCCAACTGCACATTGGTGGGCATCACGGGCGCCGGCCATCACGCTTGGCGTTCAGGCGTGTCCGGTGGCCGGCGGCTCTTTGAGTGCGTTGGGGCCTGCGCTCCCGTGGTACGGGCAGGCCGTCGAGCAGGGCGCGCGGCGGGACCTCCAGGGCGTCCGCGAGGATCAGCAGTGTCATCAGGTGCGGCTCGCACTGCCCGCGCTCCAGCACGCCGATCTCGTTGCGGTGGAGGTTGGCGACTTCCGCGAGGCCTTCCTGCGCGAGATTCCGCCGCTTGCGCAGGCCGCGCAGTTGTGCTCCGAACGTCCTCAGTACCCGTGCGCGCTCTGCCGTGTAGGTATCACGCTCGGCCATCACGTACCGTCTCCTGCCCTGCTCTGGCGCTGCCGCCGCTCGGGCGGGCGCGGCACAGCTGCCGGATCGCGCAGCCGAGGTCGGTGTTGTTGGCGCTCACGCTACCGGCCCGCGCTGGCGTGGGTTGGGGGCTTGCGCTCGCGGGGGGCGGATAGGCAGTCGAGCAAGGTGCCCGGTGGGATCTCTAGCGCGTCGGCGAGGATGAGCAGCATTGTCATGTGCGGGTCTCTGTGGCCTTGCTCCAGCGCGCCGATGTGCGTGCGGTGCACGGCGGCGCGCCGGGCGAGGGTTTCCTGGGAGAGCCCTTGGTGTTCGCGCACATCGCGCAGCCGTGCCCCGAAGGTGCGCAGCAGCCGGGCACGCTCTGCCGTGTAGGCGTCGGGGGCGCTCATCAGATCGAGACCATCCCGAGCGTGTCCAGGCGCCTTGCGCAGCGGGAGGCATGAATCTGCTCGCCGTCGAGGATCGCGACGTCGCACGCGATGAGCTGGGTGAGTGCCTCGGCGAGGATCCCCGGCTCGATGTCGGGGCTTGCGCGCCGTAGCTCGCTGCGGGTCCACGGCCGTGGGTGCTGCTCGTCGAGCAGGTGCAGGACGATCGCGCGTTGTGCGATCTCGTGCGCCAGCGTGTGTGCTTCGGCGTCGCGCAGCAGCACGGCGGCGGGCACGTCG
>CAYNGQ010000195.1:0-3186 GCA_964396735.1 uncultured Solirubrobacteraceae bacterium
AAAGGAGCGGCGGTGTTTATTCTGGCAGGTCCTGGTCCGCGCGGCCGGGATCGCAACCCGCCCAGGGGCGAGCATGGCTACGATCCACAGAAATTCGCAACGATGCAGGCGATCTTTTACGCCATCGGGCCGAACATCAAACCCGAAACCAAAATCCCTTCGTTCGAGAACGTCAATGTTTATCCGCTGGTTGCGCGCATTTTGGGATTGAAGCTGCCCGACAAGCTGGACGGTTCTCCCGCCGTGCTCGATCCCATCTATCGGCCGTAGCGCCCGCGCTCACTTCTTCCGCGCCGGAGCCGGTGGGCAACGTGACCACCTTGGCGCTCGCTTGCGCCGCGGTGAGGGACCAGAACGCCGCCACCGCGCCAAGGGCGAGCATCAGCCGCCGCGCGACGTGCGGCATCGAGCTAGGGCGGAGACGGAACGTCACGAGACCTACATCGGCATCCCATCCGACTCGCATTAGCGTTGCTGGCCGAATCGGGGATGCGAGCGCAGCGAGTGTCACCCTATTCGGTCGACCGCACGACAGCCGGTGCGAGCGCGCCGCCACGCGGCCCCACGGCCGTCCTCAGCGCGAGAACAGCGCGGCCTGCCCCTGCCCGACGCCCACGCACAGCGTGGCGAGACCGAGGTGGGCGTCGCGGCGGCGCAGCTCGTGGGCGAGGCTGACCACGAGGCGCGCCCCGCTCATGCCGAGCGGATGGCCGATCGCGATCGCGCCGCCGTTGACGTTCACGCGCGCGGGGTCCAGGCCCAGCTCGCGGATCACCGCGAGGCTCTGGGAGGCAAACGCCTCGTTGAGCTCCACGAGGTCGATCTGCTCCACCGCGGTGCCGGTGCGCGCCAGCAGCTTGCCCACTGCCGGGATCGGGCCGATCCCCATCACCCGCGGATCGACGCCGGCGGAGGCCGAGCCGACGAAGCGCACTAGCGGTTCGGCGCCGAGGCGCTCGGCCATCGCGGCGCTCGCGATCACCAGAGCCGCCGCGCCGTCGTTGACGCCGCTGGAGTTGCCTGCGGTGACCGTCCCACCTTCGCGGAACACAGTGCGCAGCTTCGCCAGCGCCTCGGAGGTGGACTGCGGGCGGGGGTGCTCGTCGCGCACGCACTCCCCCACCGGTACCAGCTCCTCGGCGAAGCGTCCGGCGGCGTTGGCCTCCGCCCAGCGGCGCTGACTTTCGAGCGCGAACGCGTCCTGGTCGGCGCGGCTCACGCCCCAGCGCTCGGCGACGTTCTCGCCCGTCTCGCCCATGCTCTCCAGCGGGAACAGCTCCGCCATCGCGGGGTTGGGAAAGCGCCAGCCGATCGTCGTGTCGTACACCGTGCGATCGCCGCGCGCGAACGCCTTCTCGTCCTTGCCCATCACCAGCGGCGCGCGGCTCATCGATTCCACGCCGCCCGCCACCGCCAGCTCTATTTCGCCAGCCCGGATCGCCTGGCAGGCGCACACCACCGCGGCAAGCCCGGAGGCGCACAGTCGGTTGACGGTGATCCCGGGGATCTCCTGCGGCAGGCCCGCGAGCAGCAGCGCCATGCGCGCGACGTTGCGGTTGTCCTCGCCCGCTTGGTTGGCGCAGCCGAGGTACACCTCCTCGATCGCGCCGGGGTCGAGGCTCGGCACGCGCTCCACCGCGGCGCGCAGCGCGATCGCCGCGAGGTCGTCGGGGCGTACGTGTGCGAGCGCGCCGCCATAGCGCCCCACGGGGGTGCGCACGGCGGCGATGATCACTGGTTCGGGTGGGTTGGTCATGGTGATAGCTCCGAAGACGCGGTGAATATAAAGGGGCAGGTGGGGAGCGGCTGAGGGAGAAGGCGGGAACGAGTGGGACGGATTCAGGATGGTTCGAGAGATGCGGCCGTCAGAGTAGCGATCAATGTCCACGCACACCGAGCAGCTTCCGCGCCTCGTCAGGCGTGGCCACGTGCCGTCCGAGCTCCTCCGCCAAGCGGACGACCCGCTCCACCAGTTGTGCGTTGCTGCGCGCCAACTCTCCGCGGCGGTAGTACACGTTGTCCTCCAACCCCGTCCGCACGTGCCCGCCGTACAGCAGGCTCACCACGTTGACCTCCAACTGGTGGCGCCCGATACCAAGCATGCTCCACCGCGCCCCCTCGGGCAGCCGGCTGAGCAGATAGCCGATCGTCTGCAGGTCGGGCGCCGCGCCGCCGGGGACGCCGAGGCACAGCTGCCAGAAGCCGGGACCGGTGATCAGCCCCTCGCCGATCAGTCGCAGCCCGTTGCGGATCATCCCGCTGTCGAATGTCTCGATCTCGACGGCGATCTGCAGCTCGCGCATGCGCGTGGCCGCCGGCCGCAAGAAAGTGGCGTAGGGATTGCCGAACACCCAGTCGTCGCCGAGGTTGACCGAGCCGCAGTCGAGCGTTGCCATCTCCGGCGCCAGCTCGATGCAGGCGAGGCGTTCCTCGATCCCAGCGCGCCCGCCGGCGCTGCCAGTGCTGAGGTTGATGATCGCCTCGCACCCCCGTTCCCGGATGCGCTCGATCAGGCTTCGAAAGAGCGCCACGTCCTGCGTCGGGGTGCCGGTCTCGTCGCGGGCGTGCAGATGGATGATCGCGGCCCCGGCGCGCCAGCTCTCGACCGCCGCCTCCACGATCTGATCGGGCGTGAGCGGGAGGTGGGAGGAGTGCTTCCCCGAGGCGATGCTGCCGGTCACCGCGGCGGTGATCATCACGGGCTCGGCCATCGCCTCAGGGTATAGAGCGCTTGTCGCCGGCCGTCCCTCCCGCGGCGTATCGCTTCCGCCGTCGATTCCTCTCGCGGGAGCCTATCCTTCGCTTGAGGCAGATGGCCGCGCCCCCCCTGGTGACCTACGAGACCTTCGCCGCCGGCGAGCAGGACGCGCGCGCGTTCAGCGCGGCGCTGGAGTCGCTGGCTGGGCGACTGGGCGAGCAGCATCCCTTTTACATCGACGGGGTAGCGTGCACGGGCGACGGGTGGGTGCCGGAGCACTCGCCCGGCGACAGCCGCGTACTGGTGGGGAGCTTCGCCTCCGCCTCGATCGACGATCTCGATCGCGCTGTCGCCGTCGCGCGGGGCTTCGCGGCCGAGTGGGCCGCGACCGATTGGCGCGAGCGGGTACGAATCGTCGGGGGAGTCTCGGCCGCCGTCGCCGAGCGTCGCCACGAGCTCGCGGCGATTCTTGCGCACGAGATCGGCAA
>CAYNGQ010000196.1:0-2683 GCA_964396735.1 uncultured Solirubrobacteraceae bacterium
CGCCGTGCAGAACGCCGAACGCTTCTCGGTGGCCACCTTCCAGCGCCGCGTGGCCGAGGAGGTGGAGCGCGCGATCCGGCGCAGCAGCGATGCCCGGGTCGATCGCGGCGACGCGGGCGCCCGGCGCACACCCGGCTCGACCCGCAGGTATCCTGCCGAGGAGAAGCGCCTGCCAATCGCGGCGTGTATATAGCTGAGCAGGTCTGATCCTGCGTCTGCCGGGAAGGGGAGACCGCCCCGGGAGACCGCCCGCGGCTGTGGCTCCCACGGCGTCGGCGCTCGGCGAAAACCTGAAGCGGATTTCCGCAGTGCCCACCACGACACCCACCAGATCGCTGCGAATCGCGTGGCTCGGAGCGGCGCCGGGTGAGGGCGGCGGCGTGCCGGGGGTGGCGACCGAGCTCCTGCACGGCCTCACCGCGCTCGGGCACCGGATCGACTGCTTCATCCCCGCGGCCGCCTACCGGCCGCCAGCCGAGCTGGCGGGCAACGAGCGCCTGACGTTCGTCGGGGGAACGGGGGACTGGAAGTGGGACCGTTGGTACAGCCGCACGAGGATCGGGGCGTTCGCGAGCGGCCTCGCGGCGCGCGGCCTCGCTTCGCTGCGCCTGCGGCGGGAGATCGCCGCTCGGCATGCGCGCGCGCCATACGACGTGCTCTACCAGTTCTCCAACATCGAGAGCCTCGCGGTGCCGCCGCGCGTGGCGCGCGAAGTGCCGCTGGTCATCCACCCCGAGACCCACGTGGCGGGCGAGCTGCGCTGGATGATCGCCGAGCGGCGCCTCGCGCTGCGCTGCCAGCCCCGCCGCACGTTCGCGTTCGTGGCCGCGATCATGGGCCTGCGCGCGCTCGCACAGCGGGTGCGGATTCGCCGCGCCGACCTGCTCGTGTGCATCAGCGGCGTGTTCCGCGACCACCTGGTGCGCGACTACCGCTTTCCCCGCGACGCCACCGTGGTCGTGCCCAACCCCGTTCGCATCGAGCGGTTTGCCGCTGGTGCCGACCAAGTGTTCACCGCCGCAGCCGACCAAGGGTCCGCCGCCAGCGCCGATCGGGGGTTCACCGCCAGCGCCGACCAAGGACCCACCGCCGACGCCGACCGTGAGTTCACCGTCGCCGCCGACCGGGAGCTGGGCACGCCGCCGACCGTGCTGGTGCTGGGGCGGGTGGCCGTGCGCAAGGGCATCGACGATGTCGTGGCGGTGGCGAGGACGCTACTGGAGCGCGAGGTCGACGCGCGCATCCGCGTCGTGGGCGGCCCGAGCCTGTGGTCGGATTACACCCCGTTGCTCGAAGAGTTGCCGCACGAGAATGCCGAATACGCCGGGGGCGTCCCGGCGACGGAGATTCCGGCGGAGCTCGCGCGCGCCGACGTGCTGCTGCAGGCGAGCAGGTACGAGCCCTTCGCACTCACCGTGGCGGAGGCGCTCGCCGCCGGACTGCCGGTGGTGGCGAGCAGCGAGGTCGGTGCGATCGAGGGCGTGAGCCGTAGGGTGGTCGCCGAGGTCGCGCCCGGCGATGTGGAGGGCATGGCGACCGCGATCGCCACGCTGCTGCGGCGACTGGAGGAGAACCCGAGCGAGATGCGTTCACTGGCACGCGTGGAGGCCTCGCGGCTGTTCGCGTCGAGTGTGGTGTGTGAGCAGATCTCGCATGCACTTGAACGGCTGGCGGATGCCCGCGAAAGCGGCTTGTCAAGGACTGTGAAAGACTTGTTGCCCTCTACCGTTGACGATGCGTCGGCCGCCACGTTGCGCATCGCGCATCGTTACACTGCGAATCCATGACGGCTTCGACACACCCGCAGGCAACTGCGCAACTGCTGGGTAAGAGAGTCCCCGACTTCTTCGTCGTGGGCCATCCCAAGAGCGGCACCACCGCCCTTTTCCTAATGCTGATCCGCCATCCGCAGATCTACATGCCCGGTCTCAAGGAGCCGATGTACCTGTCTCCCGACGAGCGTGACCGCCTCCCGTTACCGGGGGGAGCGGTGCTTCCAAGCACGCTCGAGGAGTACCTGTCACTGTTTGACTCGGCGCAGCCCGAGCAGCGCGTCGGTGAGGCTTCGCCCACCTATTTGAGGTCCAGCTGCGCCGCCGACGCAATCGCCGAACTGCAACCCGGTGCACGGATCATCGCCATCCTGCGCGAGCCGGCAAGTTTCCTGCGCTCATTGCATCTGCAATTCTTGGAAGGTCACACCGAGACCGAGAAGAGCTTTCGCAAGGCACTCGCGCTCGAGGACCTCCGGCGTCAGGGCAAGAAGATTCCACGCATGTCCCACCGGCCGCAGGCACTGCTCTACTCAGAGCACGTGCGCTACGTCGAGCAGCTGCGCCGTTACGAAAAGGTGTTCGAGCCAGAGCAGATACTGGTAATCATATACGATGACTTTCGACAAGACAATGAGGGAACGTTTCGTAAGATATGCCGTTTCCTCGATGTGGACGACACTGTTCCCGTGCGCACGGAGGACGTCAACCCGACCATCCGTGTCCGTGCCCCGCACATATACGAGCTCATGCACGCAGTCTCGACTGGACAGGGGCCGGTTTGGCGAACAATGAACAGGGTCGCCCTGGGGCTTGCACCCCGCCGGGTGAACCGCCACGCGGCGATTGCGCTGCGTGACCGACTCCTCTTCGCAAAACCCGAGGCCCCCGACGCAGACCTGATGCGCGAG
>CAYNGQ010000197.1:0-2486 GCA_964396735.1 uncultured Solirubrobacteraceae bacterium
CCGTGGGCGTTGATGTAGTCGATGTCCTCCGGTTTCGTTTCCCCCTGGGCCATCGCGTCGAGGATCGCCTCGCTCATCTCGCTCGCGTCGGGCTTCAGCCCGGTCATGTGGAAGGCGTTGCCGCGGCTGGCGAAGCCGGTCACCTCGCAGTAGATGTGGGCGCCGCGCGCGAGCGCGCTGCCCATCTCCTCGAGGATCAGCACCGCGCCGCCCTCGCCCATCACGAACCCGTCACGGTCGCGGTCGAACGGGCGCGAGGCGTGCGCGGCATCGTCGTTGCGCCGCGAGGTCGCCTTGATCGGGTCGAAGCACGCCATCGAGATGGGGGAGATGCCCGACTCCGCGGCACCCGCGATCACGATGTCGGCCTCGTCGTCCTGGATCATCTGGTGCCCGTACCCGATCGCGTCGATCCCCGAGGTGCAGCCGGTCGAGACGACCACCGATGGGCCGTGCGCGCTGAACTTCAGCGCCACCTCGCTCGCCAGGCTGCTGGGAATCAGTCCCTGGTAGAGGAACGGGGGGGCATAGTCGGGGTCCACCAGCCACTCCTGGCCGTGGTTGGACACCGCCACGTAGCCGTCCTCCAGCACCATCGTGCCGCCGACAGCCGAGCCGAGGCTGACGCCGGTGCGATCGAGGTCGATCTTCTCGCTCTCCAGCGCGCTGTCGGTCATCGCCTCGATCGCGGCGGCCACGGCGAACTGGATGTAGCGATCCATGCGCCGCTTCTCGTGCTCGCTGAGTCCGGCCGCCAGCGGGTCGAAGTCGCACTCGGCCGCGATCTGCGAGCGGAAGCCGGAGGCGTCGAAGAACGTGATTCCTCGCGTCGCGGTGCGCCCCGCGGTGATCGCCTCCCAGAAGGAGTCGCGCGTGCTGCCGCCCGGGGCGACAACACCCACGCCGGTCACCGCGGTCCTGCGCAGCGTTCCCCCGTCGCTCATCGCCGTCCTCCTCTCGGTCCCCTGTTGCGCTGTTGTCGTCGCAGCCCCCCGTTGCTCATCGCGCTACTCCGTGTCCACATGTCCGGCATCCGGGCGCGGTGCCAGCGGCCCGAGGTGGAAGACGATGAACGCCTCCTCCTCACCGTCGTTGACCAGCCGGTGGCGCACGTTGAGCGGGATCAGCAGCGCGTCGCGGGCGCCGAGGCGATGGGACTCGCCGTCCAGCTGCGCGTCGAGTCCGCCGCTGACCACGAAGATGAACTCCTCGGAGTAGGGGTGGTAGTGCTCGCTGATCCGTTCGCCCGGCCCGATCGTGGCCACGCCCATGAAGCCGGAGGTAGATCCTGCCGTCTTGGGGCTCAGCAGGGTGCGCACGTCGCCGCCGCGCCGCGTGTCGGCCGGCATCTCGTCCACCTTGCGGATCTGCGGCTCGCCGGCGGGCTCGGATGACTGCTCTTCGGACATGATGAGCTTTCCCTCGTCTCTCTCGTCGTGGTGGGGGGACCGGACCCGGGAATCTATCCGACAGGGGTTATGCTTGCGCTGCGCTGGACGTGCGAGGTGATCAGGAGGATCGGGTTGGACATTGGAGCGATGACATCGATCGACGTGATCGCCTCGTCGCTGGGCGACGTGCAGCCCCAGCTCGGCGAGATGAGCTCGCCCGATGGAGCGCTCACGCTGCTTTTCTGCGATCTGGAGGATGCGACCGAGATCGGCGAGGAACTGGGGCCCGAGCGCTTCGCCGAGCTGCTGGCTGACCACCGCCTGATCGTTGAGCGGGTTCTCGCCCACCACGGGGGCACGGTCGTGAAGTCCCATGACGACGGCTTCATGGTCGCGTTCGACAGCGCGCACGCGGCGCTGCGCTGCGCGCTCGATCTGCAGAGCTCGCTCGCCGACCGCACCGTCCCCGGCGGCGCCCGTGAGCTGCGCCTACGCGTCGGTCTGCACACCGGCTTCGTGATCCTCAACGAAGAGGAGATGTACGGACGCAACGTTGTGCTCGGCGCCCGCATCGCCGGCTGCGCGCGCGGGGGGGAGATCGTCGTCTCCTCCTCCCTGAAGGAATACACCGAAACCGATCCCCGCTTCCGCTTCGAGGCGCGCGGCGAGCACCGCTTCAAAGGGGTCCTCGGCGAACACCACGTGTTCGCCGTCGTCCGCTGAGGCTCTGCCACAGGATCGTGGCTCGCGGGCGTGCACCAGCCGCGAAATGTCCCCATCCAGGCGGGCGGATATTGTGGCGGTGGCACCGAGGCCATCTGTGGCAAAAAGCATCTACATCACCGCGATGGGCCCGCACAGCGGCAAGTCCGTCGTCGCGCTCGGCTTCACCGAGATGCTCGCGGCGCGCCTGCAGCGCGTCGGCTTCTTCCGTCCCGTGATCCGCAGCGCCACCGATCCCGACCCGCAGATCGAGCTGATGCGCGACCGCTACCAGCTGCCCTTCGACTACGCGGAGATGCACGGCCCCACCGCCGAGGAGGTGACGGGGCTGACCGCCCACGGCGCGCACGAGGAGATCGAGAAGCGGGTGCT
>CAYNGQ010000198.1:0-2083 GCA_964396735.1 uncultured Solirubrobacteraceae bacterium
CAGCGTCGATTTGCCGACACCGGGCGGCCCGGTAAGCCCAATGGTCAACGCGCGGCCCGCGCGCGATGCCGGCAAGGCTCAGAGTCACGGCCGCCCGATCGACTCGCAAGGTGGTCCCCGACGGCACGAAGGCGCTGTGAATGCCCCCACCCGCGGCTATGAACGAGGCCGCGTCCCGGATCGGCCAGAACCGCCGCTCGGCCTTCCCGATGGCCACCGAAGCACTCGATGCGAGAGCGGCCGGCACGAGCGCGCCGGCGCGGCTTCGCCGACCCGAGTGAGCGCCCAGCCGGTGCGCGGTGAGCCACGACGGCCCGACGACGGTCGTCAGCAGAGCGAGGCATGCGAGCACCAGCCTCATCGGCGGCGGCCCGCCCGGCGATAGACGGGGCCTTCGGCGCTCCGCATCGCGTGACGTCAGCGCCACCGCGCAGCTCATATCGACGTCGCTCCCACGCGATCGTTCCATACCCCGCTCGAACGTGCCAATGCCTCGCTCCACAGTGGAGCGGATGATATATCGCGAAGGCGATCCTTGTCCTACTGGTTGGAAGTTGAAGCAAAACTCGGCGGGCGATCTTGGTCTATTGTTCGGCACGTGCCAACCGCCGCTCATCTCCGAGTCCCAACCACGGCGCACCACAGGCCCGTGCCTGCGGGCCGCGGCGGACATCTTGCGCTGGCTCTGCTTGCGCTGGCCCTGCTTGTGCTGCTCGCGCTGCTGCTCCTCCCGGCGACGAGGGCGGCCGCGAGCGAAGGTGGGACGATCCATGGCACGGTGACCAGCCTCGCGACCGGGCAGCCGATCGCGGGGGTGGAAGTCTGCCGCGACGAGGCGGCCGAGGTGAGCTGCGTGGAGACGGACGCCGCGGGCGAATATGACCTCGGCGAAACGTGGGGCACCATCGAGTTCGTCGCACCTGTCGACAGCGGCTACGTGCATCTCAGCTACTTCAATGGGACATACGTCGCCGGCGAGGCCGAAACTGTGTACGCACCGGCCACGGCGAATGCCCAGCTTCCCGCGGGGGGCGGATCGAAGGTGTAGTCACCAACGCGTCCACAAAGGCCCCGATCGGGGGAGTGAAGGTATGCGCCTCGCCCGTGGCGGCCTGGCCTGAAGAACCGACATGCGTGAGCACCGGTGCCGGCGGGGTCTACGAATTCTCTGGGCTCGCACCGGTTCAGTACAAGGTGAAGTTCGATCCGGGGGCGCTCAACTACCTCCCCGAAACCCCACAGCGCGAATACGCCCAGTATCCGCAGGTCCACGCCGGGGAAACAACCGCGAACGTCGATGCGGCTCTGCCCGAAGGCGCGCAGATCGAAGGGCGTGTTGAGAGCGCAGCTTCTGGGCTTGCCCTCGCAGGGGTGGGTGTGTGCGCTACCGGACATGGCCCGGCGCTGGAAACGAAGTGTGCGACGACCGGCGTGGAAGGCCACTACCTGATCAAAGGGCTGGAAACCAGTAGCTACTACGTGTCGTTCTGGCCGGACCGACCGTATGTGTCGCAGCGCTATGAGGATCTGAAGACGATGTGGGTCAATCAGGGCGAAACGCTTTCCGGCGTGAATGCCAGCCTGTTGACGGGAGCCACGATCTCGGGGGTCGTTACCAGCGCCACCAGCAGCGACCCGGTCCAAGAAGTCGAAGTGTGTCTCAGCGAATACGTTACAGAAGACTTCTTTGGTCGCACCGAAGAACGCAACTCCGGTTATTGCACTCAACCGAACCAAGCTGGTGACTACCAGCTCACGGGCATCGCGACGAGCACCGACACGATCCAGTTTCTCCCCAAGCCGAGCGGCTACGACTATCAAGAGCAGTACTGGAACGATGTCGCAACGGAAGCGACGCAGCTCCATGTCTCAGTAGGGGAAAACCTGACAGGCATTGACGCGGCTCTCGAACCCAGAGATGGTGTAATCGAAGGACGCGTGGTGAGCTTTCTCGGTGGGAAGGGCGTCGCGGACGCGGAAGTGTGCACACAGGATCTGACAGACAGCCCATGGGTCTGCGTCCATGCCAACGCACAGGGCGAATACGGGATCGACTTGCCACGCGGCCGCTACCGGGTGGAAT
>CAYNGQ010000199.1:0-13120 GCA_964396735.1 uncultured Solirubrobacteraceae bacterium
AAGACATCGATCGGGAACTGCGCGTCGTGCTTGCCGACGGCGATCTCCGCCGCGGCCTTCTCGATCCGCATCGCGGTGCGCTTGGGCAGCAGCCCCAGCTCGCCGTTGACGGCGGCGGCAGCGCCCTTGATCCGCGCCAGCCAGTGCACCACCGCGACCGGCACGGTCTCCCCCGAGATCGGGAAGTTCTCGACGGCCTTGGCGGTCTCGGCGCCCCACAGCTGCTTGTCAGTCATTGGTCTCCTTTGGCCGGAAGTGTGGCCGTTCGAGGGTCTGTCTTCAGGACCACCGCCACGGCGAGGTGTGCTGTGGGACACGGACGTTATACGGCCAGGGTTGGAGACACATGCCAGGACTCACGCCAGCGCCGGCGGCGGCCAGCGGCCGCTGTGCGAGGGGAGGCCAAGCCGGCGATAGGATCCGGCGCCCACCGAATACGTGGAGAAGGATTGCCATTCACGATGTTGTCCGGGACTTATCGACGCGCGCTCCGCTACTCGAGCCTGCCCATGTTCGTAGAGTCCGCCGTGCGCAGCAACCGCGGACGTGAGCGCCCGCTGCCACATGCCGCAGTCTGGTTGTTGCTGCCCCGCTTCATCTGGAGTTGCTACAGGATCAAAACAGCTTCGCACTATGCCGAGCATCTGGCGATCGCCGCTCACATCATTGGTGTTCCCGAGCAGACCGAGGGGTGCGTGGTCGAATGCGGCTGCTACAAGGGTGGCAGCACCGCCAACCTCTCGCTCGTTTCGACCCTCGTCGGGCGGGAACTCCACGTATTCGACTCCTTTGAGGGCCTTCCCACACCGCCGGCCGGTGCGGCCGAGAACATCCTGCACCACGACCGCGCGACGAACGCCTACGAACGCGGAATGTACGCCGGCTCGCTGGAAGAGGTGCGGGAGAACGTGCGGCGCTGCGGCGATCTCGGCGCCTGTCGCTTTCACCGGGGCTGGTTCGAGGACACACTCCCGGGCTTCCGCGTGCCATGCGTGGCAGCGTTCGTCGACGTGGACCTTCGCGCGTCGCTCGAGACATGCGTGCAAGCGATCTGGCCGGTGATGGCCGATGGGGGAGCGCTCTTCATCCATGAGGCCCGCCACCACGAGATGGCGTCGCTTTTCTTCGACGGCGATTGGTGGAAGGAGAGGCTGGGCACTCGCCCCCCGGGGCTGATCGGGGCCGGCACCGGGCTGGGCCTCGAACCGACGACCGGCGCCTGGACGAGTCAGCTGGGGTACGCGAGGAAGTCCGAAACCACAGGCTATGCGCGCATGCGCGGGTAGCAGTCGCGAAAAGCGCGCCGCTGAGGCCATCGAACGATGAACCGCGCGCAGACATTCAGCAACGCCCGCCGCGCTCCTGACACCCGGCCTACCCGCAGAACGCGACCAGCTCCCGCGCGAGGCCGATCGGGTCGTCGTAGGCCATCAAAAAGCCGGTGCCCGGCAGCACGCGCAGCTGCCCGTCGGGGAGCAGCTCCAGGGCCTCTTCAGCTCCGGCGAGCGGATGCAGGCGGTCGCTGTCGGCCCACAGCAGCAGCACCGGCATCTCCAGGTGCGGGTAGAGCTCGAGCAGCTGCGTCTGAGGCCCGCGCGGCCAGCGACGCGCGAACTTGGCCCACGAGCGCGCGAGGCTGGGATTGCCGGGCACGTCGGCGAACGCGTGGCGCACGAGGTCGCGCGCGGCCGGCTCGCCGCGCGCTGAGAGGCGCAACCCCAGTGAGGGGGAGAAGACGATCGGCGCAGCATGGGTCAGCACGCGGTCGGCGGCCGGTAGCGAGCCGGCGCGAGCGGCGATCCGCCAGACGGCGCGCAGCCGGGCGTGCTCTTCGGGGCGATGCAAGCGGTTGGGCATCAGCACGATGCGCGCGGGTCTCAGCCCACCGCTTTCGATTGCCCGCAGCAGGATCTCGGCGCCGATGTCGTGTCCGGCGATCAGCGGCCGCGGACCGAGCACGTCGGCGGCGAAGCCGCACAGCACCTCGGCCAACCAGTCGATCGTGTAGGGGTGGCGCGGCCGGTCCTCGGAGTCGCCGTGCAGCGGCAGGTCGGGGAGCACCACGCGGAAGCGCTCGGACAGCCGCCGCGCCACCGGCTCCCACTCCATGTGCGAGAGCATCGCGGAGTGCAGCAGCGCCAGCGGGGGACCGGCGCCAAGCTCGCGGTAGGCCACCCGTGCGCCGTCGGGATGATGGTAGAGACGCAGTCTCACTCGCGTGCGCGGTCGCGGTGGCGGAGCACCACTGCATCGTACAGCCGCGCACGGCTCAGAGAGAAACACTTTTCCCGGGCGTGGCGGGTTGATTTACAGTCAAAGCCTGGGCTGGATCACTGAATCGGATCCAGATCGATCGCGTGGCAGATGACAAATCCGACCCCGGACGGCTGGGCACTGGACTTCACGATCGCGATCTTGGCCCATCTATCTGGAGGCCATCAATTCGAGCCATCGCCGGCGAGCTGCTTGTACGCCGAGTGACCCTGGCAACCGTGTGGGCCGGCGGGATCCTGTGGATGCACAGTGGAACGGTGTCGCCGTTCGCCTCCGGTCGCAGTATCGTGTCGTATATTGTGAATCGTCCATTTGACCTTCCTTCAGATGGCGCTTTCGCCCATGACCTTTACGTTGGCGATTCTCTGCCTTGGATTCACCTGGCGCCGCCAGCGTCGCGAGCACATGATCCTGATCGCGACGGCCCTGCTCGTGATCGTCCCCTACATACCGTTCTATCTCGATTACAGGTACATCCTGCCGGCCGTGTTCACCTATCTCATCTGGATCGGCCTCGGCGTCGATCTGCTCCTGGAGCGGGCGAGCCGCTATCGAGAGAGGCTCTCCGAACCCGCCACATCGCCCGAGCCCTTCGTCGTCCTGGCATGGAAGATGCCAAGGCGGAACACCACGAAATTGACCGGGGTCAGCAGCAGAGCGGTGGCGAGGTAGACGACCTCCGTGGGGAGCCCCAGGGCGCTGGGGAGCAGTGCGACGCTAAGGGCGGTCAGCCCGTACTGCGTACAGGCGAGCAGGAGGTAGCGCCCGAACTGATGATGGAAGGGCAGCGCGAACTCCTCGTCGTGGACCCATACGAACCCGCGGTGCAGCGTGAAGTTGACGGCAACCGCCAGGGAGAACCCGATCGCGAGCGCGATCTCGAACGGCAGGCCCACCACGAGCGCGAGGAGCGTGGTACTGAGCAGGTAGACGAACGCCGTCATGCAGCCGTTGACGACGAAGCGCACCACCTGCCCGAGCAGACCCGACTCCGGGGTGCGGAGCCTTTGAACGAGCTCGCTCACCTCGCCCCCGAACACAGGCGCTCCGGGACCCCCCGGCGGCCCTGTGAGCGCAGGAACGCGTCGGTCTCCGCCAGCGCCGCCGGCGTGCCGATCTCATAGAAGCGCTCACGGGCCTCGAAGCCGAGCAGCTTCCCCGCCGCCGCCAGGCGCCGGTAGAGCTCCGCGAGATCCCGCTCGCGGTGTGGAGCCCGATCGAGCGCGGCAGACTCCAGGCCGCCGAGGCCGTAGTCGATCCACCGCATCGCCGGCAGTGACGCGTGCTTGTCGTAGGCGATGACCATGCCGTCGCGGTAGACGGCGTTCGAGGCGTCCCACCGGCCGTCGTTGCGAAGCACCGCCATCACCGCCGGCAGGCCGCTCGCGCTCCAGGCCCGCGCGAGCGCCCCGTAGTCGATCCTCAGGTAGGTGTCGCCGTAGAGCACCAGGAAGCGCTCGCCGAGCAGCGGCCGCGCGCGCCGCAAAGCCCCGAGCGTGCCGTCGAGCCCGGGGGCGTCGAAGCTGTAGCGGATGCGGACCCCGAAGCGCGCGCCGCCGATCCGCGACTCGATCAGCTCCCCGCGGTAGCCGACGCACAGCACGACCTCGCTCACACCGTGCGCGGCGAGCAGGCGCAGCTGATGCAGCAGGAACGGCTCGCCGGCCACCCCGAGCAGCGGCTTGGGGGTCTCGCGCACATACTCCCCGAGGCGGGTGCCCAACCCCCCCGCGAGGATGCACACCGGTGGCAGGAAGGTGGCGGCCTTCATCGCTCAGCGCGCGGCGATCCGCCGGGCCACACCTGCACTCCCCGCTCGCCCCCACATCTGGCGCATTTGTCGATCACCTCGCGGGTGACCATACGAGATTCACTTCTCCCCGGAACTGTCTCCGATCCAGCCGGCGGACAGGCGCTCCCCGCGCCGGCGCGATCGACGGCGTCGAGCCTCGGGCGAATCCCGCTCAGGCGCTTGTGGTCGCTGCTCGGACGCTCGACCTGCAGCCCCTGCAGCCGCGGCGGCCCGTCCCATCGCGACATCGGCACGGTGTCTCCAACCATTCACGAAGCGCGCTCCCCGCTTCGCACACACTCCAGTTGGAGACACGAAGCCCGCCGGCATGCGATCCGGTCCGTCTGCCACCGTCTGTCTCGCCCGACGGCGATTGCCAGGCCCAGCCGCGCGCAATCCACGATTCCGCCGGTCCCACGCGCGGGCGTGCCTCGCCACGAGCGAGCCATCGCTTCGCAATCCAGATCCCACCGGTGCCGCCGAGTAGCTTTCCGTCGATGTCCGAGGGCAGCTCCCCAACCCTCATACAGAAGATCTACGCCAGCCGTACCGGCGAAGAGATGGCGCTCAACGACCGCTACCTGAACCCTCAGATGGGGCGGATCGTGCGCACGATCGGCTTCGACCGGATCTGGACGGGGGGCGAGGGGGCTCATCTGATCGACTCTGAAGGTCATCGCTACCTGGACCTGGTGGGAGGCAGTGGGGTATTCGTGATCGGGCGCAACCATCCCGAGGTGGTCGCCGCCATCGAGGACGTGCTCGCCGCGCGCACCGCCAACCTGCCGCAGCTCGGCGTGACGCTGCTGAACGGAGTGCTGGCCGAGCGGCTGCTGGCTCTGGCTCCTGGCAGCGTTTCGGCGATGGTGCCCGCCAACACCGGCGCCGAGGCCGTCGAGGCGTCGCTCAAGATCGCTCGCGCCGCCACTGGCCGGCCACGCATTCTGTACACGGAGAACGGTTTCCACGGCCTGACCCTTGGCGCGCTTTCGATCAACGCGCATGCGGAGTTCCGCGAGGGCTTCGGCCCACTGCTGCCCAGCTGCGATTCAGTGCCCTACGGCGACCTCGATGCCCTCGAGCGCGAGCTGCGGCGCGGCGATGTCGCCGCGTTCGTCGTCGAGCCCGTCCAGGGGAAAGGCGTCAACCTGCCGCCGTCCGACTATCTGCCCGGCGCCCAGAGCCTGTGTCGCGCAGCCGGAACCCTGTTCGTCTGCGATGAGGTGCAGACCGGCATCGGACGCACCGGGCGACTGCTGGCGCTCGAGCACTGGGGTCTCGAACCCGACATGATCTGCCTCTCCAAGGGCCTCAGCGGGGGGTTCGTCCCGGTCGGAGCGCTGCTCGTCTCCCGCAACGCCTTCGACCGGGTGTTCGACCGCATGAAGCGCGCCATCCGCCACGGCTCGACCTTCGGCAGCAACGATCTTGCCGCCGCGGTGGCGCTGGCCACGCTGCAGGTGCTGAGCGACGAGGGTCTGGTGGCGCGCGCCGAGCGCATGGGCGCACTGCTGATGGAGCTGACCCGGCCGCTGGTCGATCGTTACGAGGTCGTACGCGACGTGCGCGGCCTGGGGCTGATGTGGGGGATCGAGCTCGCCCCCCCTGAAAGGAACGGCAGGCGCTCGGTGTGGAGCACGATCGAGCAGCTCCAACCCGGGGTCTTCGCCCAGCTCGTCACCGTGCCCCTGTTCCACGACCACAGGATTTTCTGCCAGGTCGCGGGGGGCCGTATGAATGTGATCAAGGCCCTGCCCGCACTCGTCATCGATGAGCAGGAGATCAGGCGCTTTGCGGCGGCTCTCGAGGAGGTCGTGGCCGGCGCCGAACACGCGTCTTCGGCGATGGCGCGCCTCGGCTGGCGCATGGCGCGCCACCACTCCCGGAAACGCTGGAGCCGCCGAGCATCCACCCACAACGGGGCACACCCGCCGCCGCCACAAAGGACGCCGGCGCGAAGATGAACGGC
This sequence comes from uncultured Solirubrobacteraceae bacterium, assembly GCA_964396735.1. Taxonomy (GTDB): domain Bacteria; phylum Actinomycetota; class Thermoleophilia; order Solirubrobacterales; family Solirubrobacteraceae; genus Palsa-744. The sequence continues at coordinate 6,036 of CAYNGQ010000199.1, forward strand.
GTTCGCCGGGCCACGGAGAACGACCTGCCAGCGCTCACACAAATGCTCGGGCGGGCTTTCGTCGACGATCCGATCATGGCGTGGGCCTGCCGATCCGCCGCGCTGCGCCCGACACTGCTCGAGGTGATCGACCGCACTCGTCTGCGCCAACTGCTCGCTTATGGAGAGACGTGGATCACCTCCGAGTCCACGAGCGCGGCGCTGTGGACACCGCCCGGGCACGGCGGGATGAGCTTCCCGCAGAACGCCATCCTCGCGCGCGGCCTGCTTCACCCCCGCCTGCTGGCGTGTCTGCCCAAGCTCGCGCTTGGTCTCACCTGCATGCAGCGCAGGCACCCTCACAAGCCCCACCATTGGTATCTCTCCAGGATTGGCACCGACCCAGACGCGCAGGGACGAGGCCTCGGCTCGGCGGTTCTGCAGCCGGTGTTGGAGACGTGCGACAGCGACGGCGTCGGCGCTTACCTGGAGACCTCCGTGGAGCGCAACCTCAGCTTCTATGCCCGCCACGGCTTCCGGACGAGCGGAGAGCTGCGTCTTCCCCGGGGCCCCACGGTCTGGACGATGTGGCGCGAGCCGCGCATTTCGCGATAGCGACCCCGCCGCCGAGTGACCCCGCCGCCGAGCCGAATGGATCCAAAGCGCCCGGTGAGAAACAATGCGGCCGCGAGGGAGGCCGTTCACATCGCCAAATTGCTCCAGATCCTGCGCCGAACCGATTCATTCCCATCTCTGCACCTCGTCGAGACGGTACCCTGCCGGCACTATGAGCACGTCATTTGCAACCGGCGGCAGCCCCAGCGAGGTGCTGGGCGATTCGAACGATCGACTGCAGCTGTCGCTTCCCGAGCGCGACACGGAGAACCCCGAGCTGTCGATCGTGATCCCTGCCCTCAACGAGCAGCTCACGATCTCCGAATTCATCCACTGGTGCCACCAGGGCATGGCGGAGGCCGGCATCAACGGGGAGATCCTGATCGCCGACAGCTCCACCGATGCCACCGCGGAGCGCGCACTGGAGGCGGGAGCACGTGTGTTGCACGTTCCAAAGCGCGGTTATGGACGTGCCTACAAGGAAGCGATCCCCTACGCCCGCGGCCGCTACGTGCTGATGGGAGACGCCGATTGCACCTATGACTTCCGACGCCTCAAACCGTTTGTCGAGCGCTTCCGCGAAGGCTATGAGTTCGTCATGGGTTCGCGCTGGCGGGGCGGGATCGAACCGGGCGCGATGCCGTTTCTGCATCAGTACTTCGGTACGCCCGTCATTACGCGGATCCTCAACCGCCTGTACTCCCGCCGCTTCTCGGACAGCTTCTGCGGCATGCGGGGGATGACACGCGACAGGCTGATCGCGATGGACCTCGACTCCGACTCGTGGGACTACTGGACGGAGATGCTGGTCAAGTCGGTGCACATGGGGCTGCGCACCGCCGAGGTGCCGGTTGCCCTGCTCAAGGACCGAGATGGACGGGTCAGCCACCATAAGCGCGTTGGCTGGTTCTCCCCCTGGCAGGCGGCGTGGATCAGCCTGCGCTCGATGTTCATCTACGGCTCGGATTTCTTCCTGCTCAAGCCCGGCCTGGCGATATTCACCATCGGCCTGCTGATCACCCTCCCGCTGAGCGCCGGTCCGATCACGATCGGACCGGTTGGGTTCTCGCTGTATTCGATGCTGTTTGGCATGGCGCTCACCATCACCGGACTGCAGGCGTTCCTCCTCGGCTGTATCGCCCAGGTGCTGTTTGACTATCGTGGACGAGCCAGAGACCGCTGGCTGAGGATCTTTCCCTACACCCGCAGCGTCGCAGCAGCTGCGGTGACCGCCGCAGCCGGGCTGGGTTGCATCGTCCCTCTGATCGTGTACTACCTTTCGCATCACGAGCATCTCACTCTGCGCGCCTCGCTGCAGGACAGGCTGGGCGTGATCGGGCTGATGCTGGTGGTGATCGGCTTCTCGCTGTTCACCTTCACACTCGTGCTCCATGCGGCGGTGATCGCGACACGGCGGTCGGCCCAGCCCGGGTAGCTCACGCCTCGATCTTGGCGGCGGCGGCGGCGATCCGGTGCGCGTTTGCCATCGCCGAGATCGTCACCGTCGTCGCCGGCACCGATGGGAAAACCGAGGCGTCGACCACGTGCACACGCCTCCACCCGGGGACGCGTCCCAGCACATCGGTCTCCAACGCTCCGGGCTCACGACGCATCGGCAGCGAGCCGCCGAGGTGGTTGCTCTTGCCGGGGCGTCCGACGTGGACGAGACCCGGCACAGGAACCATGCCGAGCAGGCGTCCGCTCGCCGCGAGGCGGCGCACAAGCCTCCTCACGCGCACAGCCGCCACCGCTGCGTCCTCGCCGGCGATCCGGACGCCGTCTGCGTCGCAGGCAACCGTCAGCCCAGGCGAGTCCGCCGAGTGCAGAAAGCCCTGGATGACGACCAAACGTCCCAGCAGGGGGCGCAGTACCCGCTCGAGTCCGGCCACCCCCAGCGGCAGTCGCTTCGCGAGCGCCGCGAGCATGATGTCGTTGTATCCATAGATCTGCAGGTGCATGGCGTGCTTGGAGATGCGCGTGTCCTCGAGCTCCACGAACACCTGTGCGAGGGTGTTGCCCTGCGTCGCGACACTGACCGGCGCGGCACGAAGAGTCACCATCGGGATCACGAAATACTGGCTGTCCCGCAATCGCGCGAGGTGCGCATCTCCCACCGAGTCGAGCATCAGCCGCGTCGAAGAGATGGAGCCACACGCCACGAACACCCGCGAGGCCGTCAGCCGTCCCGTCGCAGCGGGACGGCTGCGCTCGTGAAAATCGATCGCCACCGAGTCGCCCACCTCCCTCAGGCGGTCGACGTAGACGCCACCTCGGTAGTCAACCCTGCCGCCGCGCACGAGCGTCTCGAGCGTGTGGGCCGCGTTATAGATGGATCCATACGGACAGCCGTATAGGCACATGCCACTGTGGCGGCAGCGGCGGAGATCCCCTGCCGCTGCCGCCACCGCCAGTCGCGACGCCCCGAAGGCGAAGCCGGCCGCCCTCAGCGCCGCTGCGTGCCGGCGCATGTGACCGAGCAGCATCTGTGCCTGTGGGCCACGCCGCAGGGCGCCTGGCGCATCGGTGTAGAGCGGTAGAGTCTCGGCGAGCTCGTCGCACTCCGCCGCGATCGGCACGAAGCGCAGCACAGCTTCGTAGTGAGGCTCCAGTTCGGCAAGCGAGATCGGCCAGTCTTCGATGTCTCGCTGTCGAAATGGCAAGATCGAGGCCCCCCAGGTGTTGCTCAGCCCACCATATGCGAGCGACGACAGCGTGTCGGCGCTTTCACTCGCGATCGGTAGATCTGCGTCATCCAGAGCGTACGGGAACAGCGAGCCGTACGCTGGTTTGAGCGGGACATGCCTGATGTCCACTGGGAATGCGCTGCGCGCGCGGCGAGCGAGCTCCGGCGGCCAGCGCTCGGGCTCTGACCGCGCGAGCGCATCGAACACCTCCATCCGCCCTGCCTCGATCCTGTCGCCGGCATCCACAACTGTCACGCGCAGACCGGCGTCGGCGAGCGCCGCTGCCGCAGCGACCCCGGCGGGACCCGAACCGACGACCACGACGGTCATGCGAAGGCGTGTGGAGGAAGACTCATACCGCGGCACTCAGCGCCAGATGCCTGACCACCAGCAGCGGTTGTGTGCTTGGGACCGCCGGGTTGCGCAGCCTGATGGCGCTGGCAAGCGGGCTGAGCACAAACCGGTTCAAGCCGATCCTGAGTGACACCGGAATGCGGACCACTCCACCTCCCGGAGGCAGCCGGTAGCTATAGCTCCAATGTCCGGTATTGGTCAAAACCACCCAGAGCAAGGCCCTGGCGCCAAGCGCGGCGCCAGGGACCGCGCTTGCGAGCAGGGTAGCCGTACCGTTGTCAGGTGAGACGATGGTGAGCTCCGCCTGATCGCCGGCGCTCAGCGAGAACGGCGCGGTGCCGACACTGAGGCTGGTAAAGGACACATGCGTGATGGGCGGGAGGTTGGGTGCCGAGACTTCCGCGAGCACGGGACGCCCGGCGATGGTCGCGATCGCGGTCGACACGGGCGCACCGATGTCCTCCAGCATGGCCCATGCGCCGGGGAGGCCCCTGGAAAACGCGTTTTCGGAGCCGATGAAGCTGATTGCCAAGCCGGTGACACAGCCCCAGGCGACCAGCAGACCGCCACCTGTCCGCACCAGCCAGCGCCGGCGTCCGCGAGCCTCCGCGGACAGAGCAAGCCACGCCGCCAGAGCCCCAAACAGCAGCAGTGTTGTGAAGTCGGCCCCGTAGCGCTCCGTTGTGCCATAGAACTCGTACACGAGGAACAGCACACAGATCACACCCGCGCCCGCCAGCGCCAGCAGGGCAGGCGCCAGTGGGCCGAGCAGTGCCGGGCGCCGCCGCCAGATCCATGGCAGCGCCACAAGGAAGACCAGGATCGGCGTCATCGGCAGAAGCCCGGCGGTGGGTTCGCTGCCCACGTAGCCCGCCGGCAGGCTAGCTGGATATGTGACCGGTGGCGGGCCGAGGCCGATGAAGGGAAAGAGAGCCAGCGGTCGCGGTGGGGACACGACATAGAGCCAGGCGCCGGGCAGGATGTTGCTGAGCTCACTCCAATGCGCCGTATGCTCGTCGTCGCTGGCGAGCACGTACTGGTGGCCATATTCCAGGGGGCTGCCGAAGCGCGCCTGGTTGTAGGCCATCAGCAGCAGGACACACCCACCTATTGGGACGATCAGGGCGATCAGCAGTCCGCGGCGTGGCCGGGTCGAGCGCAGTGAAATGTAGACGGGCACGAGCACCAGAGCCGCGAACCCGAGCGTCGGCCTCGAACCGGTTGCCAGGCCGAAGCAGAGACTCATGAGCGCCAGTCGCGCCAGCGACGCGCGTCGCTCGGCCACCGCCGAGATGGCAAGCCAGATGCCGGCCATCGCGAAGCAGTAGCCACCCGCGATGGCCGCTTCGTAGACCGCCGGGCGTCGCAAGACAAATGGCACCACCGAGCAAAACACCAGAGCGAATGCGGCAAGCACGCACATCCACAGGGTCGCGTTGCCGATCTGCCTCAAGAGCACGCGCAGCGTAGCCAGTGCGAAGCCAATGCCGACGATCGAAAAAAACGCGACGAGCACGCTCGCCGACGGCTCCAAGCCGAGCAGGTGCATGGGCACCAGCAGGACAACCACCGGCGCGGGGCCCCAGGTGAGAAACAAATGCCCGTGATACAGCGCGAAGTCGTGTATAGCAGCGCGATGCACGATGGATGAATTCTGCGCGGGGTCGTAGGGATCTGTCAGGCGCATGAGGGCGGCGGGCGCGCGACCAACCGAGAGGTGGAGGTGAAGAAACGCGTCGGCCAATTTGTTATATGGTTCGCGCGCCTCGCCACGGAGAACCAGCCCCATCGATGTCTCCGCGATCGAGAGATAGAACGCGGCAGCCACCAGGAACACGAGGCATAGCGCCACGCTCACCCGATCCGCCGCCAGCAGACGCTTGCGCGTCGGCAGACGCATCGCGTTTCGGGGGTGAGTCGCCAATCCCTCCATACACCCGGAAGCTATACGATTCCCCTTCTTGGGCACAATCGGCGCAGCCCACGTCGGGTGTCTGCCTGGGACCGTTGCCGCCGAGGGCCTACCTGGTGTTTCCCACCTGCCCGAGCCACACTCCAGCGCCAACCGACGGAGCGGCCGCGGGTGAGCTGCTGGCCGGGGGGCGGAGGCGCCACCGCGGCGCAAGCGTTCGCCGGGTCAGCCACCGGGCTCGGCATCCACAGCGGCCCGGATCTCGATGTCCCGCGGGCAGGCAAGTCTCGACATCGGATGTCGCATCGCCAGGTCCACCGGAAAGAAACAATCTCCCGGAGATCGTGGATGGATTTACAGGCCATTCGGGCAAATCCACCGAATCAAGCATGTCCTCCCAAGGCAATCTGTACGCTGGGCGTGTTTTGTCCGGTCTACGGACATATCGTCGAACGTGAAAACGGTAGGCATTTGACCAAATGTCCCGCACCCGCCTTTCCCTGCTTGTCATCTTCGTAATCGCGCTTGGAGTCCGCGCTGCATATGTGGCATCGGACCTGCATCCGGATTACCGGCCGTGGCTGTATGGCGGGATGGCACACGACATCGTGCACGACGGACATTGGTTCCAGATCAACCTCAGCGCAGTCGATTTTGGGTTCACGCTGCACAGCACCGGCCCGATGATCGAACCGCCCGACGACGCCCAGTTGCGGTATGCCGACGCCCACCCACGCTGGGAACCGGAGATCGGAGAGCCCGTGGGCGAACCGGTGGTGCTCGCCGCGCTGTGGGAGATCACCGGCAGCGAACGCTTCCTGCCCGACCAGATCCTGAAAGCGCTGCTCGACGCGCTCACAGCGCTGCTTGTGTACCGGATCGCGATGCGACTATTCAAACGTCCCCGCGCCGCCCTGCTCGCAGCCTTCCTTTACGCGATCTATCCTCCTCTTGCTTGGCAGGTGAGCAGCCCAACGCCGGACAGCTGGGCGGTGGACTTCACGATCGCGATCGTGGCCATCTACCTGGAGGCCATCCATTCCAACCATCGCTGGCGCTGGCTGATCCTATGCGGCGTCCTCGCCGGTATAGGGAGCTACTTTCGCCCGGCCGTTCTGCTCCTGCCCGCGGCGCTCGCACTCGCCACGGTCATGATGACCGGTTGGCGTCGAGCTCTCCGTATGGGCCTTTGCACCACGGCGATCGCTGCTGTGCTGGTGATTCCATGGACGATTCGTAACTATGATGACTTCCACACATTTGTTCTCCTCAGGTCAGGTGTCGGGCAGACCCTGTGGGAGGGCCTTGGAGAAGTGCACAATGATTTCGGCGCTCTGCTTAATGACGAAGCGACGTATCATCAGGTTCGGCGCACACATCCGGACATTCGCTATGTCTCCCCGGAATTCGACTCGCTGCTTCTACATCGTGCGGTCCGGGCGATCGAGCACCATCCATTTTTCTATCTCGAGCTTCTCGCACGCCGCACGGTCCTGGCAACCGTATGGGCGCGCGGCATTCTATGGATGCACGGCGGAACC
>CAYNGQ010000200.1:0-2291 GCA_964396735.1 uncultured Solirubrobacteraceae bacterium
CTGGCTGTCAAGGAGGAGAACCGTGCCGCGGCGGAGGCCGCCGCCGATGCGCTGCCCGCGCAGGGGCCGGATCTCAAGTGACCCACACGATGTCGCCGATCTGCAGTTTCGGGTAGACGGCGGCCGCCGTTTCGATCGGCAGCTCCACACAGCCGTTTGACTGGGGGAAGCCGTAGGATTCGCGCGGGTAGCCGTGCACCGCGTCGCCGCCGTTGAAGTAGTTGACCCAAGGAACGTCCGGCGCCACGTAGTGGACGCCGTCGGGGTCGGTGCCGGTCATCGTCGTGGATACATAACGGGCGTAGATCGGGAAGATCCCCTGTTCGGTTTCCGCGCCCGCCACCCCCGTGTTCGCGGGGGTGGAGATCGCCACGTGGCTGCCTTCGTGGACCTCCAGGGTCTCCGGTAGGGACTCCGTCACCGACACCCACGTGTAGGGGTGCGGATTGCGGTGGTTGAGCGCCTCCACGTCCAGCAGCAGCTGCCACGTTCGCGCGTTCGGTTCGCCCGTCGGTTCGAGGTTGTGGTCGGCCTGGAACACCTCCAGCGCCCCTTTGGTGGTCTCATCCAGCTTGCCCATTTCCACTGGCGGGGCGTCGGCGGGCTGCGGCGCCAGCACCCCGTGGTAGGGGCGGAAGGCGTGTTCGGCCGCCTCGTTGAGGGTCTCTCTGCCGATCGGGACGTGCGCGGCGTAGCGTGGGCGCAGCACGGCGCCGATGTAGCCCTGCCGCGCCAACGCCTCCTGCAGCGCCGTGATCGACGGGCACGCCACGTGCAGAGTGAGCAGGTGCCGCTCCTCCAAGCTCGAGTGTTCCTTGGCGAACGTGTGCTTCCACACCGTCAGCGAGTAGGTGTCGCACGGCTCCAGCGTGGCGGCGGGGGTGAACACCTCCGAGTCGCCTTCCGTGCTCCAGCTGCCCGCCACCGCCGGCAGCAGCGTCGGGCGCGGCGAGCCCTTCGCCGGCGGGGCGGAGAGCGTCACGCGCAGCGGCGCCGCTCCGTCGGCGATCGTCGTCGAGGGGATGCCCACCAGGCGCGTCGCCGGCAGCGGCGCCGGTTGCGTGGCGCCCGCCGAGGCCAGCAGGCCGCCGACGCTGTGGCCTTTCGTCGTCGCCATACCGACCGCTGCAGCCACCACTACGAGTAGTGCGATCGTCAGGCCCACCGGGAGCACACGAGAGCGCCGGCGCCCGTTCTGATCCCGTCCGCGACCGGGCCGCGCGTTCATGCCCCACAGGCTAACGCATCTCGCCGATGGCGCCCGCTGGGTGTTCCGATGAGCGGACGATGCCCGGCCGGGGTTTCCTAGTGGGGGGTACGGGCCGGCCCGCCGCGTACTCTGTAGGTAATGACCACCCGACTTGCCGCGATCCTGCTGGCCCTCGCCGCGCTCGCGCTGACGCCCGCGGCGGCGTCCGCCCGCTCGCACAGAGCTGCCGCCAAGCACAGCTCGCCGAACTCCCTCGCCACGCGTGCCTACGTCAAAGCCAACTATGCGCTCGTCGGCATCGCCCGAGCCAATCTCCCCGCCGCGAAGGCGGCGATCGCGAGCCTTGGCACCACCGTCTCCGGGGAATGCCCGCTGGCGGCGGTCGATGCGCCGCAAGACCACGAGGCCGAACAGCTCAACAACGAGGTGGTGGGAGCGCTCGAGGTGGCCGCCTACCAGCCAGACAAGGAATCGATGGTCGCCTTCGCCCACACGATCCGTCGCCTGCACTGGAGCAACCGCAAGCTCACGCACATGGTCGACGCCTACGCGACCAAGTTGGAAGGGTTCTCCACGCTGGCGGCGCCCAACATCTGCGCCGACGTCAAAGCGTGGGCGTCCAGCGGCTACGCAACTGTGCCGGCGAGCACGGTCTCGTTCGACAAGGGCTTCTACGCCTACGACATCGAAGCCGAAGAAGTCTCGCTGCGGCTGCTGCGTCCTTACGAGAGCGCGACAGAGGCCTCGCTGGTGCGCCGCACCAAACAGCTGGAAGCGCCGCTGGCCGAATTCGAAGCCGAAGCGGTCTCCGACTACTCAGAGATCCTCGACTCGCTGAAGCTCCCTCAGTAGTCGTTGGGAGTGGGAGGCACACAAGGCGCAATAGCCGAGTGTTTGTTGCGGGCGGGCGCGGTGGATTGTGTCTTGCGGCATTCTGGCGCCGGCCAGGTTGGTGATGGCGGCAGTCCTGGTGGCCAGAGGGACGGCTACACTGCGCCATCCCGCCGGAGTAGCTCAGCTGGTTAGAGCAGCGGAATCATAATCCGCGTGTCGGGGGTTCGAGTCCCTCCTCCGGCATCGC
>CAYNGQ010000201.1:0-3236 GCA_964396735.1 uncultured Solirubrobacteraceae bacterium
CGCCGCACGCCGGTCTTCAATATAGGCGCTCAGGGCTCATGCGGTGTACGGAGCGGCCATTCCCACAGGCCCACCACGGGGGGGTCAGGCCGTCCCACGCAGCCCTCACGCAGGATGCGGAGCGGCGTCCCCGTAGCCGCCCACCGAGGCGCCGGGGTCGCGCTGCTCGAGCTCCACGTTCCAGCCCTGCGCGAAGCCGCGCATCGCGAACACCACCAGCAGGATCTGCACGGGGATCAAAAGCAGCGTCAACACCCCCAGCAGGTTGGATTCGAGCGCAGGCTGTGCGAAGGTGGACGAGCCGCGCGCAAACCAACTGGGCGCGGCGATCAACGCAAAGGTGCCCAGCAACACTCCCAGCACCGAGGCGACGGGCAGCACGCCGCGGTTCCAGCGCCCCGCGTAGAACGCCAGCAGCAGGTAGCACACCACGAACAGGCACTGCACGATCACCGGCCCGATACCCTCCAGCGCTTCGAAGCCGCCGATCGTGATCAGCAACACAAGGGCGGCGGTGGCGAGCAACAGCACGATCACCGTGGCGCGCGTCGCCTGCACCACCGGCTTGTCGCGGTTGGGATGGGTGATGCGAACGCCGGCGGCGGCGCGACGGGCGGCTGGAGTGGACATCGTCAAGGATGACCATACAATCTTCAGCGGTCCCCGTAAAGCACCGCCTACAGTGGGGCGCTGCGCGGGCGTGGTGGAACTGGTAGACACGCCGGCCTTAGGAGCCGGTGGGCGCAAGTCCTTGGGGGTTCGAGTCCCTCCGCCCGCACCAAAACCTTCGGACTAAAACCCTGGTTTGAGTCCTGTTCTCCCGAGCGCACTATCGGCTGGTCAGCGCGAGCGGTGCGGCACCGTGGCGAGGCGGGAGCGGACCGGTGCGGGCCGCTCGAGGCTTGAGTGCAGCTCGCGCACCCGCTGCAGCGTGGTGTCGGCGACCGCCTGCTGGGCCTCGCGCGTGCTGAGCGCCACGCGCTCGAAGCGCAACGGCTCGCCATAGCGCACCGTCACCCGCGGGAACTCCAAGCGCTTCCAGTTGCGCGCGCGCTCGGTGCCGTGGATCGCGACCGGCACGATCGGGGCGCCGCTCTCCAGCGCCAGGCGGCCGACGCCCGCACGGGCGCGCTCGCTGATGTGCCCGCTGCGGGAGCGGCCGCCCTCGGGGTAGATCACGACGACCCCGCCGCGCGCGAGGATCGCCAGCGCCGTGGCGATCGAGCGCTCGTCGTGTCGGCCACGCTGCACCGGGAAGGCGCCGCCGTGGCGCAGGATCCAGCTGAGCACGCCGCTGAACAACTGCGACTTGGCCATGAAGGAGACGCGCCGGCGCAGGAAGACCCCGCAGAAGAAGTGGTCCATCGCGGAGAAGTGGTTGGGAGCGATGATCGCCGGCCCCGAGCGGGGCACGTTGGGCGCGTCGACGCAACGGGCGCGGTACACCACCAGGCACAGCGGTGTGAGCAGCAGGCGAGCGAGCGTGTATACCCAGTCGGGGCCGTGCGTGGAGGCATGCTCGTAGTAGCGATCGAAGCGCTCCGGGGGGCGCTCGTCCACGTACACCTGCGGCTTCATATCGGACATGCCTGCCTTCTTTACACACCCACCCCGCGTGCGGTTACGCCAGCCCACCGGGCCACGCATACGCTCCGACCGCGACCGACGAGAGCCCCCCACCTCCCCCTCTCTACACCGGCACCCTGCGCACTGTCGCCTCCTCCGCGCGCTCGGGCCCGGCGCGAACGCGCTTGCGGCGCGTGGCGAGCACCACAAGGATCAGGCCAACCGCCACCGGCACCGTGGCGGGGAGCTCGTCGACGGTGAAGAACAGCAGGTCGAACGCCAGCGCGAGCGCCACCACCAGCGCCGCGGCCCGCACCTGCTGCGCCCGCGCGGAGCGGCCCGCGCGCGGGGGCGGCCAGCCGCGGGCCAGCAGGCCGCCGAACACGCCCGCCACGAACAGGTCTCCATAACCCATCGCCGCCGAGCCGAACACCTCCGCCTGCAGTTTGGGCAGGCCCTCCGGGGGGTGCGCGGAGTTGAGCACTTCGTTGGGGTGCTGCAGCAGTTCGGAGACGACCAGCGCGGCGTCGGCGCACGCCATCAGCACGACTCCGGCCGCCAGCCACCGTGGCGGCGTGACCGCGGCGAGCAGCACCCCCAGGGCGGCGCAGCTGAGCGCCGAGAGCGCCAGCGCGGCCCCCTGCCCCGCCAGCCCGCCGCGGTCGGCCCACGCCAGAGCGAATAGCGCGGGCGCCGCTAGCGCGAGTGCCGGCCGCGCCCCGCGCCCCCACCAGCCGAGCGCGAGCGTGGCGAGGATCGGCACCGCCACCAGCGCGAGGTAGGTGAGACTCTGCGCGCTGGTCTGCTCCGCCGCGCGCGCGACGAACACGAACAGGATCACCGACAGCGGCGGGATCGCGGCCCACAGGCGGCTGCTGCGGCGCTCCACCCATGGAATCGAGATCGTGCCCGGGAACGCGACCAGCGCACCCTGGGTGGCGGAGAGCACGCCGATCGACAACCAGAAGGGCAGCACTGACTCAACATAGGGCCTCGTGAGAGCTCGAGTCGGGGTTGGGCGTGCGTACACACTCCCCCCTCCCTCCCCCCTCTCCGTAAGCTCTGCCCGCGACTCAGCCTCCGAGCTGCACGGTCTTCACGACCAGCAACGCCACCGCGACCACGAGGTAGCCGCGCAGCAGCAGCATCGCCGCGCGCCGGCCGGGCGACCACACAGGCCGCTCCAGCAGCGCCAGCGGCGGCATCGTCCAGGCGTGGCGGCGCTCCTTCGAGAGGCTCGCTGCCTCCTCCGCACCGCCCGTCGCCCCCGCGGCACCGGCTGCCGAGGTCCCCACACGCGCCCGGCGCACCAGCACGTACCCCCCGATCGTCGCCAGCGCCACCGCCAGCGCGATCGACAGGTCGATGAAGAGATCCGTCACGTTCACCGTTGGGAAGGCCGTGCTGGCGACCAGCACCAGCGAGAGCTCGACCAGCACGCCGATGATCACCGCCGCCAAAGCGTTCAGCCACGGGGCGTTGACCCACGGGCCCAGCACCGCGCGGTCGTTGCAGAGCAGCAGCAGGAACACCGTGGCGCTCGGCAGCAGCACCCCCGCGAGCGCCTGCACCGAGGTCGTGATCAACCCCAGGGGAGCGCCCGGCAGCAGCACGATCCCCGCAGCGGCGCACACCATCAGCGCGAACGTGGCGTAGAACATCTTCGCGTC
>CAYNGQ010000202.1:0-3433 GCA_964396735.1 uncultured Solirubrobacteraceae bacterium
GCACCATCGTGTCGGTGAGCGGGTGGTCGGCCTTGTTGATCACGATCACGTCGGGGATCTCCATCACCCCCGCCTTCAGCGCCTGGATCGAGTCGCCCGAGCCAGGCATCAGCACGAGCACCACGGTGTCGGCGTGGTCGATGATGTCCACCTCCGCCTGCCCCACCCCGACGGTCTCGACGAACACGTCCTGGCGCCCGGCGGCGTCGAGCAGCAGCGCGGCCTTCAGCGCCGCCTCGGAGAGGCCCCCCAGCGCGCCGCGGTTGGCCATCGAGCGGATGAACACGCCCGGGTCGAGGAAGTGCTCGCCGAGGCGGATGCGGTCGCCGAGCAGCGCGCCGTGGGTGAAGGGCGAGGAGGGGTCGATCGAGAGCACCCCCACGGTGCGCCCGGCCTCGCGGCGCAGGCGGGTGAGCGCGCCGATCAGCGTCGACTTGCCGACGCCGGGGGGGCCGGTGAAGCCGACCACGGCGGCGCCGCCGGTGTGGGGGTAGACCTCCCTCACCAGCTGCCACCCCTCGGTGCGGTTGTCCTCCACCAGCGAGATTCCCCGCGCCAGGGCGCGGCGGTCGCCGGCGAGCAGGCGCTGGGCGAGGGTGGAGGACATAGGAGAAAGATTACGTCGGGACGGCATCCAGCCGTCCCCTTGAATGGATAGGGAGCCCTCCAGGCTCCCTTGACCGGGCCTTCGGCCCTAGCATGCCCGCTCGTGACACGGACCCGGGAGTGCCTGCGCACGTGGCGGTGGATGCGTGCCAACAACATGACCAGCCGCCACTACGCGGTGCTGGGAGCACGGTGGCTATGGCTGAAGCTGCGCTGGCGTGGGCGCCTTGTGACCGACGGCATCTGCTTCATCTGCCCCGGCGTGCAGTTCGAGATCGGCAAGCACGCCAAGCTGCACATCGGCCGCTGGGCGTGGGTGGGACACGGCAGCAAGCTGCGCGTGCACGAGGGCGAAGTGCGGATCGGGGCGAAGACGGTGATCGGGCAGGAGTGCACGATCTCCGCCTTCCAGCACGTCTCGATCGGGCGCGAGTGCATCGTCGCCGACCGCGTGATGCTGATCGACTTCGACCACGGCATGGTCGAGGTCGAGCGCCCGATCCGCCTGCAGGGCATCTACAAGCGCGACGTGCGCGTCGGGCACAACGTGTGGATCGGCTACGGCGCCTGCGTCCTGCGCGGGGTGACCGTCGGCGACAACAGCGTGATCGGCACCAGCGCGGTCGTCACCAAGGAGGTTCCCGCCAACGCCATCGTCGGTGGCATCCCGGCGCGCGTGATCCGCATGCGCGAGGCGCCGCGGTCGCTGCGCTGGGAGTGAGACTCAGCCCGCGGGACCTGCCCGGCGAGACCAACTATTGCTCCCGGTGCCCTAACCAGCTACTGGACCTCCCTAACGGTCATTTGGTTATCGCTCCACAGGTCCAGTTGGTGGTTATGCCTCAAAACTAAGACCCACAACTCCTGGCAATGCCGGCCGCCAACCGTCACGCCGTCAGTAGCGTTCGGGGAGTCGCGCGCGCTGCGAGGTTGCGCAGCGCGCCGGGATCGGCGTCCGCGCCTGCCGCGAGCGCCTGCTCGACGCCGTGGCGGTGGGCCTCGAAGCGCTCGTGCGCGTAGGGCACCGCGAGGCCGCGGGCGACCATGAAGGCCCAGTCGCTCGCCTGCAGCGCCAGCAGCTCGCGCACCGCGGCAGCGCCTGCGCGGTGGCCGGCGCGCACCACCTCCAGCTCCGCCGCGCGGGTGGCGAACGCGATCTCCGCCACCGCCGGGCCCGACCAGGTCGAGAGGTCGCCGCCCGCGCCCCAGGTGCTCACCTCCCACTCCTGGGCACCGTCCAGCGGCGCCGGCTCGTGGTACTCCAGCGCGTCGTCGAGGCGCACCAGCGGGAGGCCCTGGCGGGTGCACTCCTCCACCACCGCCTCCAACCACGCGAGGCCCTCATACCACCAGTGACCGAGCAGCTCGGTGTCGAGCGCGCACACAACCAGACCGCCGCCGGGCAGGCCGCGCCCGTCGCGCTCCAGCCGCGCGCCGACGCCCGCCACGAAATCTCGCGCGTGCGCGCGCGCGAGGCCCAGCGCGTGCTCGTGGTCGTAGGCGCCGCCGTCGTTGGCCCACGGGTTGTGGTGGTGGATCGTGTGGTGGTGGTAGTCGCGGTAGCGGCCGTGCGCGGGGTAGCCCTCGTCGCTCCATACGCGCGCGATCGTGGCGCGGTCGATCGGCGCCAGCACCACCCCCGACTCCCCCACCAGTGGGCGCAGGTGCGCGGGCGCCCCCCAACCGAAGCGGCCGGTCAGCTCCACGCACACGGCGTGCACCCCCGCATCCGCCAGCGCGGGCTCCAGGTAGCCCGCGTGCGCGCACTCCGGCAGCCAGAAGCCCCCCCGCCACGCCTCGAAGCGGGCGCGGTGGGACTCCACGCCGCTGCGCACCTGCAGCGCCAGCCCCGCGTCGCTCGCCAGCAGCGGCAGCACCGCGTGGGTCGCCGCGGAGGTCCACTGCGCGTAGGGGGCCAGTGCGCTCAGGATCTTCCCGCCGCGACGCTCGAAGCTCTCCAGAGCTCGCTCGTAGTCGCCCCAGGAGCGCTCGACCTCACGCGCCAGAGTGTCATGCCCCCCCGCGCGCAGCCCGCGGGAGTCCTCGGCGTGGGTGCGACGGCGGGTCTCGCCCACAAACCGCGCGAAGCGCTCGCCCACGCCCGGAGCTTCGAGCTGGTCGCACAGCACCGGGGTGAGCGACACCGTCAGCGGCGACCCGCGCTCCAGCAGCTCCAGCAGCGGCAGGTAGCAGGTGGCGAGCGCCTCCCACAACCACTCCTCCCCGAACGGCCACGTCCCGAAGCCCTCCACGTAGGGCATGTGGGTGTGCAGGACGATCGCCAGCTCGCCCCGGGGGGCTCTCACGCCCGGCACACCGCCACGAAGTCGAGCGCCTTGTCGAGATCGGCCTGGCCGCGGGGGCGCAGCGCGAAGTCCGCGGCGGAGATCGCCGGGGTGAACCAGTCGTAGAAGCGCGCGGTGAGGCCCAGCCGCGGATGCACGCTGTCCCAGCCGGCCCGCAGAGCCAGCTCGTGCACGCGCAGCTTGCGGGCGTGGAAGAGGCCGAACAGCGCCACCGAGGCGAAGTGCCGGCGGCACAGCTGCTCGAACTCGTGCGCGCGGTACTCGTGCACGTGCCACGGATTGTCCGAGCGCGGCGCCCCCTTCGGCGCGAGCGTGAGCACGTTGGGCGTCGAGAGGTACACGACGCCGCCGGCGCCCACCAGCTCGCGGAAGTGATCGAGCGCCGCGCCCGGGCTCTGCAGATGCTCGATCGTCTGCAGGAACACCACCACGTCGGCCGGCGCGGAGAAAGCTTCGATCAGCTCGCGCTCGAAGCGCAGGTTGGGACGCCGGTAGCGCATGCGCGCGTGCTCGTGCGCCTC
>CAYNGQ010000203.1:0-4593 GCA_964396735.1 uncultured Solirubrobacteraceae bacterium
CGGCGGAGTCGGCGCCAACCTCGGCGCGCTGATCGCAGAGCAGGCCTTTGACGACCTCGACGCCCCCGTCCGGCGCGTCACCGGCGCCGACGTGCCGATGCCCTACTCCAAGCCACTCGAGGACATCGCCTACCCGCACGAGCCGCAGGTGGTGCACGCGGCGCTGGAGGTCCTCGGGCAGTTGCCGGCACAGGATGGCGCAGCGCCCGCCGCGAATGGCGAGCGAGCCGCCCACGGCGCGCGGGCGCCGGTCACGGGGCAGACACGAGCACGGTGAGGTGCCGATGAGCGAGATCGTGATGCCGCGCCTCTCCGACACGATGGAGGAGGGCACCATCCTGCGCTGGCTGAAGCGCGATGGCGAGCACGTCCGCCGCGGCGAGGAGCTGGTCGAGATCGAGACCGACAAGGCCGCGATGGTTTACGAGTCAGACCAGGAGGGCGCTCTGCAGATAGTCGCCGGGGAGGGCGACACGCTCGCCGTCGGTGCCACGATCGCGCATGTCGGAGAGGAGGACGCCGCTGAGACGCCGAGCGCAGAGTCGCCCACGCCTGCCGGATCGTCCTCGCAACAGGAGAATGCCCCCAAAGACGCTGCTGTACATGAGAGCATCGACCCCCCGCCCCCACCGGCCGACATTCCCGTACACCAAGGTGATGACCGCGTGAAGGCATCCCCGCTCGCTAGGAGGATCGCCAACGAGAGCGGCGTGGATCTGCGCACGCTTGCCGGCACCGGTCCCGGCGGGCGGATCGTGAAGGCCGACGTCGAGGCCGCCGAGCAATCGCCGGCGGGCAGCACGCCCGCGGCCGAGGCACCTTCCGCGGCCACCTCGCTCGTCGAGCACGTGGCCACCGCCAAGGGCGACACCACCGTCGTGGAGTTGACGCGCACCCAGCAGACGATCGCGCGGCGGATGGCGGAGTCGAAGGCGACGATCCCGGACTTCGCACTGCAGGCGGAGATCGACATGGAGCGGTGCGTGGCGCTGCGCTCCGAGCTCAAGCGTCTCTCCCCGGAGGAGGCCCCCACGTACAACGACATGGTCGTCAAGGCCTGCGCCCTGGCGCTGCACGAGCACCCACGCGCCAACGGCAGCTACCGCGACGGCAAATTGCAGCTGCATTCGCGCGTAAACGTCGGCGTCGCCGTGGCGGCCGACTCCGACGATCCGATGGGTGGCGCGCTGGTGGTCCCGACCGTCTTCGACGCCGCCCTCAAGTCCCTGGGCGAGATCGCCCGCGAGACCCGAGCCCTCGCCGAGCGCGTGCGCGCCGGCACGATCACGCCGCCCGAGTTGGGTGGTGGCACGTTCACGGTCTCCAACCTCGGGATGTACGGGATTCGCAGCTTCAGCGCGATCGTCAACCCCCCGCAGGCGGCGATCCTGTCCGTCGGCTCGCTGGCCCCCCGTGCCGTGGTGCTGGCCGCCAGCGCGGGGGGCAGCGGCGAGATCGTCGCCCGCCACACAATGGCCGTTACGCTCGTCTGCGACCACCGCATCCTCTACGGCGCCGACGCCGCCCGTTTCCTCGCGCGCATCAGAGAGCTGCTGGAGGAGCCGGCCGCGCTCACTTTGTGAGACAAAAAAAGGGGCCCGGCGAACCGGACCCCGAAGGATGCGCAATCCAGTGACACTCATCTTGGCGTGCAAATATGCTACCACCAGAGACGGCAAATGAATCAAGGTCGCCGCTCTACCAACGACACCTGGGTCTGCCAGCTCGGCACCACTCCCTACCGCGAAGCACTCGCAATGCAACAAAGCATCGCGGCCCGCCGCCAGACCGGAGAGCTGCCTGACACGCTGCTGCTGCTGGAGCACCCCCCCGTGTTCACCCGTGGGCGGCGCTCACTACCCGGGGAGCTGACCCTCGGTGAGGACTTCTACCGCGCCCGCGGCATCGAGGTCGTCCCCACCGATCGCGGTGGGCGCGTCACCTACCACGGCCCCGGACAACTGGTCGGCTATCCGATCATGGGCGTGACCGACGTCGTGACCCACCTGCGCACGACAGAGCAGGCGATCGTCGCCGCGCTCGCCGGGGAGGGCATCGCCGCTCGCTCCCGTCCACAGGACGGCCCCGACTACACCGGCGTTTGGGTGGAGGACCGCAAGATCGCCTCGCTCGGGGTGCATGTCTCGCGGGGGGTCTCCACGCACGGGTTTGCGGTCAACGTGGACAACGATCTGGAGCCCTTCACCTGGGTGGTCGCCTGCGGGCTGCCTGGGGTGGAGATGACCTCGATCGCCGCCGAGCTGGGTGGTGGGGCCTCGAGCGAGCGCTTCCGCGAACGCATGGCGACGAGCTTCTGCCGGGTGCACAACCGCTCTCCGCGGCACGTCACGGCCCAGGAGCTCGGAATCGATGCGGCACACGCCACGGAGCTGGCAGCGGTATGAGCGCCACCCGCTCTCGCGCCAACCCTGGAGGGATGGATGTGCTCGAGGTGCTCGGCCCCGAAGTACGCCCGCTGCGCGAACGCAAGCCCCCGTGGCTGAAGGTGACCGCACCCGGTGGCGAGCGCTATCGCGCGCTCACGCAGCTGATCCGCGAGGAGGGCCTGCACACCGTCTGCCAGGAGGCGGCCTGCCCCAACGTCGGGGAGTGCTGGGAACGTGGCACCGCGACATTCATGATCCTCGGCGACACCTGCACGCGGCGCTGCGGGTTCTGCAACGTGAAGACCGGGCGCCCCACATGGAACGACCCCCTGGAGCCTGCGCGCGTGGCGCGTTCGATCGCCCGCATGGGGTTGCGCCACGCCGTCGTCACCTCGGTGGACCGCGACGACCTCCCCGACAAGGGGGCCTCCGCGTTCGTCGGGGTCATCCGCCAGGTGCGCCGCCAGGCGCCCGGCTGCCTGATCGAGGTGCTCACCCCCGACTTCCAAGGGCAGGAGATGCCCCTCGCGAAGGTGATCGCCGAGCGGCCCGACGTGTTCAACCACAACGTCGAGGTCGTCCCCCGCCTCTACCCGCTGGCGCGGCGTGGCTCCTCCTTCGCGCGCTCCTGCCGCGTGCTCGCGCTCGCCAAGCAGTTGGGGGGAAGCGCGGTCACGACCAAGTCGGGGCTGATGGTCGGCCTCGGCGAGACCCATGACGAGCTCGTGGAGGCCTTCGCGGCGCTGCGCGAGCAGGGCGTGCAGGTGCTCACCGTCGGGCAGTATCTGCGCCCCTCCGAGCGCCATCTGCCGGTCGTGCGCTACTGGCACCCCGACGAGTTTGCGGCGCTGGAGCGCGCGGCGTACGAGCTCGGCTTCGAGCACGTCGCCGCCGGACCACTCGTGCGCTCCTCCTACCACGCCGACCAGCATGTGGCGCAGCCGCGGGATGGCATCGGCCCGTTGGCGGCCACCGAGCCGGCGTTGGTGGGGGCGGCTCGCGGATAGTCTGCTCCGATCCTCGCCGCTTCCGACACCTGCTTCTGGCCGTGACCCGCGTGCTGATCCTGCTCGTGGCGATGTTGTTCGTCGTCGGGCTCGCCTACCTGACGCTCCACACGATCGTGGAACAGAAAGGCATCTCGCTGGGTACGGCGGTGTCGGTGTTCATCGTGGTGCTGATGGGCGTGGGGATCTTCGGCGCCCTGCTCGACCGGCGCCGCCGCTGACCCTCCGAGGCCGCGACCACCTGTACCGGCGGGCACCGTTTGACGCTGCCGTTGAAGAGCTCCAGTCGCCGAGACCGCCCACACCTCGACACGCGCGCTGCCGAAGGTAGTACCGTGTAAGAGGCGATTGACTGGTCAGTCAACCAAGGAGGCGCAGTGGATCTCGACGACACACCCGAGCAGGCCGCCTACCGCGCACAGGTGCGCGCGTGGCTGGAGCAGCACAAGCCCGAAGCACCCGTGCTGGTAGGCGACGGCGCACTGAAGGACGAGGATGAGATCATCGCCGCGCGGCGTGCCTGGCAGGGCAAGCTCGCCGAGGCCGGCCTCGCGGGAGTGACATGGCCGAAGGAGTACGGCGGCCAGGGCCTCGGGCCGATCGAACAGCTGATCTGCGGCCAGGAGATCGCCCGTGCGGGTGTCCCCGGCATCCTCGACGCGATCGGCGTGGGGATGCTCGGACCGACGATCATCGCGCACGGCAGCGAGGAACAAAAGAGCCGCTACCTCGGCCCGATGCTGCACGGCGACGAGGTGTGGTGCCAGCTCTTCTCCGAGCCCGCTGCCGGCTCGGATCTGGCGGCAGTGCAGACCCGGGCACGCCAGCAGGAGGACGGCAGTTGGCGCCTCTCCGGCCAGAAGGTATGGACCACCAACGCCCAGTTCGCCTCCTACGGCCTGCTGCTCGCGCGCACTGACGCCGACGTGCCCAAGCACAAGGGCCTGACGATGTTCATCGTGCCGATGGAGGCCGAGGGGGTCACGGTGCGCGGCCTGCGCCAGATCTCCGGGGAGGCCGAGTTCAACGAGGTCTTCTTCGACGACCTCGCGCTCGACGCCGACGCGGTCGTGGGGGGCGTGGGCAACGGCTGGGGCACTGCGCTCACCACGCTGATGTTCGAGCGCGTCACGATCGGCCTAGGCGGCGAGGGTCTCGGTTACAACTCGACTCGCTTTGCCAAGGCGATCGCTGAAGAT
>CAYNGQ010000204.1:0-2107 GCA_964396735.1 uncultured Solirubrobacteraceae bacterium
GGGTCGGGCAAGTCGACGCTGCTGAAGCTCGCCGCTCGCCTGGAGACTCCAGACAGTGGCAGCGTTTGCTTCAACGGCGTCGACCTCGCCGGCCTCTCCGAGCGCCAGCATGCGCGGTTGATGCTTGAGTGGATCGGCTGGGTGCGCCGGATGGGGCCGAAGAGCGATCTGCGGATGCTCGACTATGTGGCGCTGCCATTGCTGGCCGAGCACGATCGACGCGATGCCTACGCCCGCGCCGAGCAGGCCGTCGAGCGGGTGGGGCTCTCGGCGCAATCGCGCCAGCGATGGGGCAGCCTCTGCGACGGGGAGCGGGCGCTGATCGGGATCGCCCACGGGATCGCGCGCGCGCCGCGGCTGCTGCTGGTGGACGATCCGACCGCCAACCTCGATGTGCTCGAGCGTGAGCGGGTGACGGAGCTTTTGCACTCGCTCGTGGACGAAGCAGGGATCGCCGTGCTGATGGCTGTCCCGGACATGCCGGCGGCGATGCGGGCCGATCAGATCTTCTCACTCGGTGGGGGCCGTCTGGCCAACGCATCGATGCCGCCGGCTCCGCCGCCAACGGAGTTGGAGCGGGGCAAGGTGATCCATCTGCGCGGCAGGCAGCAGCTGGTGTGATGCGCGGAGTGGCTCACCGTGCAAATTGCCCCATGCCGCTTGGATCGGCTGCAAGCCGCGGCTGTTTGGGTCCCCGGGTGGGCCGCGTTGCCGATGTGGGGTGAGTCTGTGATCGTTGAGCTGACGATGCGAGGGGAGTGGGCGTGATGCTCGAGCTGCGCGACCTGGTCAAGCACTATCGGGTCGGCGAAGACGAGCCCGTGCGCGCCGTTGACGGAGTATCGATGTCGGTCGCGGCGGGCGAGCTCGTCGCGCTGTACGGGCCGAGCGGATCGGGCAAGACCACGCTGCTGATGCTGATCGCCGCGCTGCTGCGTCCCGACAGCGGGACGGTGTGCGTGGGCGGACGCGAGGTATCGGCGCTCTCCGAGCAGGAGGGCGCCGCGTACAGGCTGCGGGAGCTCGGGTTTGTGCGCCAGACGCTCAATCTGATCCCGGGTGTGAGCGCGCTCGACAACGCCGCGCTGAAGCTGTTGGGGACCGACCTCACCCCGCGTGAGGCCCACCATCGCGTGAGCCCGCTGCTGGAGCAGCTCGGGATGGGAGAGCGCCTGCGCCACCGTCCCGACCAGCTCTCGATGGGTGAGCGCCAGCGGGTGATGATCGCGCGCGCGCTCTCGACCGAGCCCAAGCTGGTGATCGCCGACGAGCCCACCGGCAGCCTCGACTCGCGACGCAGCCGCGAGGTGCTCGCGCTGCTGGCCGGTCTTTGCCGTGAGCGTCAGGTGGCGACGGTGCTCGTCACGCACGACCCGCAGGCAGCTGCGTACGCCGACCGCGTGCACTCCCTGCACGACGGGCGCCTCAGCGACTACGCGCCCGAACCGGTGCTGGCATCGATCGATGCCAGCAGCACCTGACCGGTGGGATGCGGCTGCGAAACATCATCCTGCTCTACCGGGTCCGCCTGCGGGCGAGGCTGGCGCATGAGCTGTTCGCGGTTCTCGGGATCGCGGTCGGGGTGGCGCTGCTGTTTGCCTCACAGATCGTCGGCGCGAGTCCCAACACCTCGATGCGCCAGCTCGTCAGCGGAGTCATCGGGACGATGCGCTTTCAGCTGGCCACGCGTGGACCGGAGGGGTTCGACCAGAGTGTGCTCAGGGACGTGCAACGTCTCCCCGGAGTGCAGGCCACGATTCCGGTGTTCCAGGAGCGCGCCAATCTGATCGGCCCGACGGGGCAGCAACCCGTGGAATTGCTCAGCACCGATGCCCGCTTCGCGCATCTCGGCGGGCCGCTGCTGCGCCGCTTCAGCGCCGCCCAGCTCAACCACCAGCAGGCGCTGGCGCTGCCGCTCGAACTCGCCAGCTCGATCGGCCTCTCCTCGCTGGAGTCGGCCGAGCTGCAGGTGGGCGGCCGGGCCGTGCGGGTGTTCGTCGGCGCCGTTCTGTTCGAAGGCGGCATTGGCGTCCTCGCGCACAGCCGCTTCGCGTTTGCGCCGCTCGCCTACGCGCAGCAGCTGGCGCGGCTGCCCGGGCGCATCACG
>CAYNGQ010000205.1:0-2041 GCA_964396735.1 uncultured Solirubrobacteraceae bacterium
GCCGACGACGCTATCGCTCAGAGGCCGCGACGGCCCAGCACATGGGGCACCGTGCGCAGAAGGATCTTGATGTCGCCCCAGAGCGACCAGTTGGCGACGTACAGGTAGTCCATCGCCCCCATCTCGTTGAGCGGCACGCGCGCCGGCCCAAGGATCTGCCAGGGGCCGGTCATCCCCGGCATCAGCTCCAGCCGCCGGCGATACCAGCCCTCGACGTGGCGGTCCTCGTCGATCACCAGCGGTCGCGGGCCGACGAGGCTCATCTCGCCGCGAATGATGTTCAGCAGCTGCGGCAGCTCGTCAAGCGCGCTCTTGCGAAGCAGCTTGCCCACGCGCGTCACGCGCGGGTCGTCGGCAATCTTGAAGAGGCCCGGCTGCGCCTCGTTGCGGTCGCGCAGCGACTCCTTCATCGCGTCGGCGCCCACGATCATCGTGCGGAACTTCAACAGGTCGAAGTGCTTGCCGTGGCGCCCGACGCGCTGCTGGCGGAAGAACACCGGGCCGCGGCTGTCGAGCTTGATCGCGATGGCGATCACGATGAACAGCGGCGCCACCGCCAGCAGTCCCAGCGAGGCGCCGAGGAGGTCGAAGGCGCGCTTGACGACCGCCGAGGAGCGCGACATCTCGAAGCGTCTGACGCCCATCAGCGTGACGCCGTGGAGGTCGTCGAACTCCACCGAGGAGCCCACCACCTCGAGCAGGCGAGGCAGCACGCTGACCCGCACGCCGACCGCCTTCAGTGTGCGCACGAGATCGAGCATCTCGCCCCCGTCGGCGCTGGTGGGCGCGACGATCGCGCGGTGCACGTTCAGCGTGCGCGCCAGCTCGCGGATCTCCGAGAGTCGCTGCGTGGAGAAGGTGTTGGTCGACCACGTCCCCACGTCGTCGAGGTCGAGGTGCCCCACCAGTTCGGCCTTGACGCCGCCGTGGCCGGCAAGCTTTGAGCGGATCGTTCGCGCCGCGGCCTGGTCGCCGATGAACAGGCACCGTTCGGCCGGCAACGCCCGCAAGGCGAGTGCGCGAGCGGTCGCCCGGGCGAGCACCAGCAGCAGGATCAGCACCAGCCACAGCAGCAGCGCCTCGCGCCGGCTGAGCAGGTCGCCGTGGATCACGAAGCCCCCCGCCAGCCACGCGACCAGCGCGCCGAGCGTCGCCACCTGGAAGAGCTTCGGCGCCTCATCGAGCGTGGTCTTGTGCAGCAGCACGTCGTCGCGGTCGTACAGCCCCATCACCTTGGCGCCCAGCAGCAGCGTCAACAGCCCGCAGACGCTCACCCACGTCAACTGCAGCGACTTCCCCGACACCGCCGCCAGCACCACGAAGGCGCCGACGATCGCCACGACGTCGGCCGCCAGCAGCGCGCGGCGGAACAGCGATTCGCGCGAGAGGTTCTCGAGCAGGCCCTGTGCCTCGGCGGGCCGCGCTTGGCGCGCGCCGGCGATGCGTCTGCGCCTGCTGTCGAGCGCCGTGAAGCCCCCCGTGTCCGGAGCCGTCTCCGCACTCGGTATCGCCTCTGGAAATGTCATCTCTGCCTTGCTGCCTACGCCCCCGCTCATCGGTCGCCTCCCTGGCGCTCGTGGTCCCTACCCGCTCCCTGCCTCCAACGGCTCTCCTCCCAGTGCGAGGATTCCCATGCCGAACCCCCGCTCCGAATCAAGAATCAGGTTGACCGCCTCGTTGCGCGAGCGCACCCCCAGCTTCCCGAAAGCCGAGGAGAGGTGGCTCTTGACGGTGCTCTCCGCCAGAAACAGGCGCTCGGCGATCTGGCTGTTCATGTAGCCCATCACCACCAGTCCCAAGATCTGCTTCTCCCGTGCGGAGAGCGCCGGCGGGGCGATCTGGCGCCACTGCTGCCTGGGCACGCAGATCTGCCCAACGCGCACCGCGTGCAGGCAAGGGCCGAGCGTGCCCGCCAGCTCCCGCTCGAGCACTACCCCGGCGGCGCCCGCGGCCAGCACCGCACGCACCTCCCAGCGTTGGATCTCGGGGCAGATCAGCACCACCACGGCGTGCTCCAGGCCGCGCTGCACCTGCTCCACCT
>CAYNGQ010000206.1:0-1711 GCA_964396735.1 uncultured Solirubrobacteraceae bacterium
GGAAGATGACCTGCTGGAAGTGCTTCGCCAGGTGGGTGCGCTGGTGCTCGTCGAGCTCTCCGAAGCCGACCAGGTGGATGCCGTGGTCGGCCAGCGCGGGTCGCAGTCGCTGCTCGAAGCAGGCGGTGAGGCGCCCGCCCAGCTCGAGCACCTGCTCGCGGATCAGCCCGATCGTCTGGGAGGGGGTGGCCCCGTCCTGGGAGGGGTTCTCCACGCCGGCCTCGATCTGGTCGTGCAAACCGGCGACGCGCACCATGTAGTACTCGTCGAGGTTGGTTGTGTAGATCGCGCAGAACTTCACGCGCTCCAGCAGCGGCAGCTCCTCGTCCTCGGCGAGCTGCAGCACGCGCTCGTTGAAGTCCAGCCACGAGACCTCGCGGTTGAGGTAGAGCGAGGGATCGCTCAGATGGCGCTCCGTGGGCGCCGCCGGGGCAGGCGCCGGCTCGCTCTCGGCTTGGGCTTGATCGGTGCTCATGCGACCCTCAACGCTACACCCTGAACATATCGCTACTGTGAAGCGTGAGGGAGATGCCTCGCCAGCTCTGGTTGCTACGTCACGCGGACGCCGAGCCGCACGGAACCCGTGAGGACTCTGAGCGGCGCCTCACCGAGCGAGGCGAGCGCCAGGCGCGGCTGGCGGGCGAGGCGATCGCGCTGATGGGCGTGGAGTTCGAGGCGTTGCTGAGCAGCCCCAAGGAGCGCGCGCTGCGCACGGCGACGGTGGCGGCGCAGACGTGGAGCGACCGATCGGGGATCGGGGGCGCACGGACCGAAGGGCTGGGTCAGCGCGAGCAGCTCGAGATCCACGCACCGCTGGCTGAAGGCTTCGACGCACGGCAGGCGCTGGCGGTGATGAGCGCCATCCCCAGCCGCCCGCGGACCGCCACCGGCCAAGCGGCCCCGTCCGCTCGGGTGCTGTTCGTCGGCCACGAGCCCGACCTCTCGACAGTGGTGGCGGAACTGACGGGCGCGCATATCGACCTGAAGAAGGGCGGGCTGGCGGTGGTGAGGATGGATGGTGCGAGGGGGGAGCTGATCGTGCTGCTGCGGCCCAGCGAGCTGGCGTTGATCGCAAGGGTTGCGTGACGGTGAGCGCCACAGCTCCCTGATGAATTCGGGAGTGGAGAAGCCTTTTCAAGCGGCCCACTACTTCACAAAATGAAGGGTTGGGGTCTGAAAAGTACATACACAACCCGTAAACCTCGCCACCCCGCCCACGCGGTAGGGTCACGCTCGTGGCCAACGGACGCTCGGCATTCATCACCGGAATCACCGGCCAGGACGGCTCCTACCTCGCGGAGCTGTTGCTGGAGAAGGGGTACGAGGTGCACGGCATGGTGCGCCGCTCTTCGACCGAGAAATTCGAGCGGATCGAGCACCTGCGCGAGCGGATCACCCTGCACCAGGGCGACCTGCTCGACCAGCGCTCGCTGGTGGACGCGCTGCGCGCGGCGCGCCCTCAGGAGGTCTACAACCTCGCGGCGATGTCGTATGTGGCGGTGTCGTGGATCCAGCCGACGTTGACGGCGGAGTTCACGGGGGTGGGGGTGACGCGGATGCTGGAGGCGATGCGAGAAGTGTGCCCCGAGGCGCGCTTCTACCAGGCCTCCTCCAGCGAGATGTTCGGCAAGGTGCGGGAGGTGCCGCAGACCGAGCACACCCCCTTCTATCCCCGCTCACCGTATGGGGTCGCAAAGGCGTACGGGCACTT
>CAYNGQ010000207.1:0-2943 GCA_964396735.1 uncultured Solirubrobacteraceae bacterium
ACCAACGCGCACGTGATCGTCGAAGAGGCGCCTCGGGAGGATCCGCCGCTCACGCTCGCGGCGGCGCCGGCACAGGATCCGCGGTCCACTCCCGCAGTGGCCGCCGATGCTGTCGATGGCGACGCGAGCGCCGGCGACCAGCCGGTCGATTTGCCTGTCGGGGAGGGCCTGCGGCGCTCGCCGGCGGTGCTGCCCTGGGTGCTGTCGGGCCGTGGCGGCGAGGGCCTGCAAGCTCAGGCCGCCCAGCTGCACGACTTTCTCGCCGGCGCTCCGGCGCTCGACTCCGCCAATGTGGCTGCGCTTGACTCTGCCGGCGCCGCTGCGCTCGACCCCGCCGACATCGCACTCTCGCTGGCGAGCCGCGCGGCGCTCGCCGACCGCGCGGTGTTGCTGGGCGAGACGCGTGAGCAGCTGGTCGAGGGCCTGGCGGCGCTCGCCGGTGGGCAGCCCGCTCGGAGCGGGATGATCCTGACCCCGCCCGCCCGCGTGGCCGACGGCGGGACTGTCTTCCTGTTCACGGGCCAGGGCG
Organism: uncultured Solirubrobacteraceae bacterium; assembly: GCA_964396735.1. Classification (GTDB taxonomy): domain Bacteria; phylum Actinomycetota; class Thermoleophilia; order Solirubrobacterales; family Solirubrobacteraceae; genus Palsa-744. The sequence goes on from CAYNGQ010000207.1 coordinate 530, forward strand.
CGCAGCGTGCAGGGATGGGCAGCGAGCTGTACGCCACCTTCCCCGCGTTCGCCACGGCCTTCGACGAGGTGTGCGCTCACCTCGACGGGCAGCTGGGGCGCTCGCTGCGAGAGGTCGTGTTCGGCGTGGCCGAGCCCGCGGAGGAGCGCGCCGGGTCGGCCGCCGGCGAGGATCTGGCCGCGCTCGACGACACGGCGCTGGCGCAGCCCGCGCTGTTCGCGGTCGAGGTGGCGCTGTTCCGGCTGCTGGCGGCGTGGGGCGTGCGCCCCGACTTCCTGATCGGCCACTCGGTCGGCGAGCTGGCGGCGGCGCACGTGGCGGGCGTGTTCTCGCTGGAGGACGCCTGCCGGCTGGTGGCGGCGCGCGGCCGGCTGATGGGCGCTCTGCCGGCGGGTGGCGCGATGGCGGCGATCGCCGCCCCCGAGGAGGAGGTGCTGGCGTCGCTGCAGGCGCTGAACGGCCGCGAGGAGCGGGTCGCGCTGGCGGCGATCAACGCCCCGGGCTCGGTTGTGGTCTCGGGCGAGGAGGACGCGGTGGTGGAGCTGACCGCCGTGTGGGGGCGGCGCGGCGCCAGGACGAAGCGGCTGCGCGTCAGCCACGCGTTTCACTCGCCGCGGATGGATGGGATGCTGCAGGAGTTCGAGCGGGTCGCGCAGAGCATCTCGTTCGCCGCGCCGCGGATCCCGCTGGTGTCGAACCTCTCGGGCGAGCTGGTATCCAGCGATGAGCTGTGCAGCGCGCGCTACTGGGTGCGCCATGTGCGCGAGCCGGTCAGGTTCGCCGACGGCGTGCGGAGGCTGCTGAACGAGGGCGCGAGCTGCTTCCTCGAGCTCGGCCCGGACGGGGTGTTGAGCGCGATGGTCGAGGAGTGCGTGGACGGCGAGCGGGACGCGGCCCGCGCCGCGCAAGCCGCTGGAGCGACGGGAGCCGCCGATCCCGCTGGAGCGACGGGAGCCGCCGGGGCCGCGGATCCCGCTGGAGCAACGGGAGCCGCCGACGCCGTAGATCCTGCGGGAGCGGCGCAAGCCACCGGAGCCGCCGATGCCCCGCAAGCCGTGGCGGCGCCGCTGCTGCGCGCCGGCCAGGCGGAGGCGCGCGCGCTCCTCGCCGGCCTGGGCACGGCGTGGGCGCGGGGGACGGCCGTCGATTGGGGCGCGGCGCTCGCGGGCCGTGGTGCGGTGCGCGCGCAGCTGCCGACGTACGCCTTCCAGCGCGAGCGCTACTGGCTGGCGACGACGACCGCGTGGGGCGCTGGCGGGCGGAGGGCGGGCGGCGTGGGGGGCGCCCCGACGCAACTGCTCGCCGAGCAGCTGCAGGCCGTGCCCGAGGAGGAGCGCGAGGGGTTGGTGCTGGAGCTGGTGCGCGTGCACGCGGCGGCCGTGCTGGGGCACGCGATGACGGAGTCGGTGCCGGCCGAGCAGACGTTCCGGGAGCTCGGCTTCGACTCGCTGGCGGCGGTGCGGCTCTCACGCGAGCTGCAGGCGGCGAGCGGGTTGCTGCTGCCGGCGACGATCGCCTTCGACCATCCGACGCCGCTGGAGCTCGCGCGGTGCCTGCTGGCGGAGGCGACGGGAGAGCGGCCGCTCGTGCGCGTCACCGTGCCAGGCGTGGCGGCGGGCGCCGGCGAGCCGGTGGCGATCGTGGGGATGAGCTGCAGGTATCCCGGTTCCACCAGCACGGTGGGCTCGCCGCAGGAGCTGTGGGACCTGGTCGCGGGCGGCGGCGACGGGATCGGCGAGTTTCCGGCGGACCGCGGTTGGGATCTCGAGCGGCTGTACGACCCGGACCCCGAACATCCGGGGACCAGCTACACGCGCGAGGGCGGCTTTCTGTATGACGCAGGCGAGTTCGACGCGGCCTTCTTCGGGATCAGTCCGCGCGAGGCGCTGGCGATGGACCCCCAGCAGCGCCTGCTGCTGGAAGCGTGTTGGGAGGCGCTGGAGGACGCGGGCATCGATCCCGCGTCGGTCAGGAAAAGCCCGACGGGCGTGTTCACGGGACTGGCCGCCAGCGGCTACGGAGCGGGTGCGCCGCCGCGGGAGAGCTTGGAGGGCTACCGCATCACGGGCAGCCTCAGCAGCGTCGCCTCCGGGCGCATCGCGTTCACGTTCGGCTTGGAGGGCCCGGCGGTGTCGCTCGACACGGCCTGCTCGTCCTCGCTGGTGGCGCTGCACCTTGCGTGTGGAGCGCTGCGCGCGGGAGAGTGCACGCTGGCGCTCGCCGGGGGCGTCACCGTGCTCGCCTCGCCGGATGCGTTCGTGGAGTTCGCCCGCCAGCGCGGCCTCGCGCCGGATGGACGGTGCAAGCCCTTCGGCGACGGCGCCAACGGAACGGGCTGGAGCGAGGGCGTGGGGATGCTGCTGCTGGAGCGCCTCTCCGACGCGCGCCGCCACGGCCACGAGGTGCTGGCGGTG
>CAYNGQ010000208.1:0-6954 GCA_964396735.1 uncultured Solirubrobacteraceae bacterium
TCCTCGTAGGCGGCGATGTGCGCGAGGTCCCACACGAGCGGGCTCATGATCGGCGAGTGCGTGCGCTCCAGCTCGCGATCGTCGAGGTGGGCCACCAGCTGCAGCGTGCAGCGGCGGGCCTCGTCCAGGGCCGCGAACGTCTCGGCAAGCGGGGCGGGGGGCCTGGCGGCGGTAGGTTGGGAAACGGTGCGGGCCATGAGCTCCGGGCGCGTACTCAAGGTAGGACCTTAGCGCGCTCGGGTCGCGGGCACGCTTTCCCCGGTATTTCGGAACTGTCAGAAGGATCGAGCGTCGAGCGGGTCATGCTCCCACGGCGGCGGCGATGCCGGCACCGCCACGATCACTCTGACGAGCTCGACGAGGGGAGGTCTTCGGGGCGCACGTGTGCTGCCGCGGCAGCGTCCGCCACCACGTGCAGGCGCTCTGACACGAGCAGGCTGGCGGGGAGATCGGGACCCCGCCCACCCCCAGGACCGCGCCCACCCCCGGCCAGCGCGGCGGCGAGCGCTTTGGCCTTGCTCGCGCCGGCGACCAGCAGCAGCGTGTAGCGGGCGGCCTGCAGCACCGGGAGGCTGAGCGTGACCCGCTCCGGTGGGGGCTTGGGCGAGTTGCGCACCGGTAGGCAGAGCGCGCCGCTGGAGTCCTCCACCTCGGGGTGGCCTGGGAAGAGCGAGGCGGTGTGCCCATCCTCGCCGATGCCCACCAGCGACACGTCCAGCGCGGGCAGGCCGCCCGGCTCGGCCGCAGGCACCGCGGCGCGCAGCTCCTCGGCGTACTCCCGCGCGGCCGTCTCGGGATCGAGCTCGCCGCGCACGCGGTGCTCGATCGGCCCCGCACGACCGTCGCCGGGGATGTGGGCGAGCAGCGATTCCACCACCAGCAGGTGGGTGCTCTCAGGGTCATCGGGTCCTACGCAGCGCTCGTCTCCGTACCACAGCTCCACTGCGCTCCAGTCCTCGAGCAGCCCGGAGAGCGATTGGTAGGCAGCCCGTGGAGTGTGACCACCCGAAAGCGCGAAGTGGGCGACCCCGCGCCGATCGAGCGCGTCCCGCAGCGCCCGCGCGATCTCTTCAGCGGCGTACTCGGCGGCGGCCTGGGGGTCTGGAAGGATGGCGAGTCGGCTCATGGGAGACGGGGCGAAGAGGTTGTCAGCTGGTTGGGGTGCAAAAAGAACATTGGGCGAACCAACCAGCTGCTGGACCTCTCATCGCCGTCATCTGGTCGTTGCCCCGCAGGTCCAGTTGGTGGTTATACCTCCAAAATGAAACATCACCACAACCCACCATCACGGCACGATCTCCGCCGCGGCGGCGAGCGCGGGCGCGAAGGTGGGGTCACGCAGCAACGCCTGGCGGATTCCCTCGCCGAGGATGCCCGCCTCGCCGCGCGAGGCCCCGAGGATCGTCCAATCTCGCTCGTTGCCGTTTGCGTCCCGTCGGTGAGCGTGCAGCCCGCCGGGCCCGCGGTCGAGCCGCAGGCGCAGGCCGGAGGCAGTCTCGAGCTCCAACCCCGCGAGCCCGCGCACCTGCTGCTCGGGCGTTGCGAGCAGCCGCAGCTCGATGTCCTGGCGACGCCCGCTGGCCTTGCCCGCGAGCGCGCCGTCGTGTGCCATCAGAGGGTTGAGCCGCCAGCCCAGGCGGGCGGCCAGCCAGCCGATCAGCAGCATCGCGGCGATCGCCGATTCGGGGTGGTGGCGGATCGTGACCGAGGTGAGCGTGTGCAGCTGACGGCGCATCTCGAGCGGGTCGAAGGCGGTGGCCAGCCGCTCACGCCACGGGGTGGTGCGCAGCCAGGCGAGATCCACCACGTAGGCATCCTCTGAGAGGGAGCGCGCGTGCGCGATCGCCTCACGCGGCTCGGGCTCGTCGACCGAGTCGAGCAGCACGGCCTGCACCAGCGGCAGCAGCTCCCGCACGACCTCGGGGTGGCCGTGCGGGGACCACAGCAGCGTGAGCAGGTCGCTGACGACCAGCGGGTCGGCGATCGTGAGCAGGTCGTCGAGGTGGCGCTTGCCGATCTCGACGATCACCGTCTCGCGCAGGAGCGTGAGCTCGCCGGGTCGTGGGTCGCCTTCGGAGGCGACGGTAGCGCGCGCGTCGAGGTGCTCACGGGAGGGCTCGTAAGAGAGGACGATCAGACGCGAGGCGTGGTAGCGCCCCACCCCGCGCAGGCGGTTGGCGATCTCCCCGCTCCAGGCGCGGTCGACGAACGCGATCATGTTCAGCGCGCGCGCGGGGACGTACCCGCCGTTTTCGGTGTGACGCGCGACCAGCAGCTCGCGTAGCGCGGCTTCGATCGCGTCGGGCGTGGTGTCCTGTGCGCTCCACACGGCGTCGCTGGTGGCGGGCATGCTGGCGTCCGATCAGCGGTTGGGGAGGGCCGGAATGTATGAATGAAAAAACGCCCTATACCGCTTCACAAAATGAAGGGTAGGGGGGCAAAAAAATAGATGCACCCTGCTCTCCTCGCGGCTTGGGCACCGGCGCTCAAAATGCCAGTCGGCCATCAAATCGCCCGCCAGGCATGACCCTCGACCAGGATCTCCTTTGCCTCCGAAGGGCCCTGCGAGCCTGCCTCATACTGTGGCAGGGGCCCCGGGGTATCGGCCCACGCGTTGACGATCGGGTCGCAGATCTCCCACTGCGCCTCGACCTCGTCGTTGCGCGTGAACAGCGTGGGGTCGCCGCGCATCGCGTCCATGATCAGCCGCTCGTAGGCCTCCGGCGACTGCGAGAGGAACGAGGTTCCGTACAGGAACTCCATGTTCACGGGGCGGATGATCATGCGCGTGCCGGGGATCTTGGCCCCGAGCTGCAGGGACACGCCCTCGTTGGGCTGCAACGTGAGAATCAGCTGGTTGGGGCGGATGCCGAGTGAGCCCTCGGCGCTGAAGGCGAGGTGGGGGACGGGCTTCAGGGTGATCGCGATCTCGGTGATCTTGCGCGCGAGGCGCTTGCCGGCGCGCAAGTAGAAGGGGACCCCGGCCCAGCGCCAGTTGTCGACCTCCAGGCGCAGGGCCGCGAAGGTCTCGGTGATCGACCCCTCGCGCACCCCCTCCTCCTGCAAATAGCCTGGCACGTCCTCGCCACCGGCATGTCCGGGTCCATACTGGGCGCGCACCGCCATTTGCGACACGTCGGCCGCGGAGGGTGCGTGGATCGCCTGCAGCACCTTCACCTTCTCGTTGCGCACCTCTTCGGCGGTGAAGTTCACTGGAGGCTCCATCGCGACGTGGCAGAGCAGCTGCAGCATGTGATTCTGGATCAGGTCGCGCAGCGCCCCGGAGTGGTCGTAGTAGCCGGCGCGGCTGCCGATGCCGATGTCCTCGGCGGCGGTGATCTGGATGTTGTCGATGTAGTTTCTGTTCCACAGCGGCTCGAACATCCCGTTGGCGAAGCGGAACGCCAGCATGTTCTGGACGGTCTCCTTGCCGAGGTAGTGGTCGATGCGGAACACCTGGCTCTCATCGAACACGTCGAGCACGTTGCGGTTCAGCTCCGCAGCCTCCGCCAGGGAGGTGCCGAACGGCTTCTCGATGATCACCCGCACCTCGGCGCCGGCGTGGCGGTCGAGCCCCTGCGCGCCGAGCGCCTCGACGATCACCGGGAAGAACGCGGGGGCGGTCGAGAGATAGAAGGCGCGGTTGAGCGATTCGCCCGCGCGCTCGTCGAAGCGGTCGAGCACGAATGCGAGCTCGCGGTAGACATTCTCGTCGTCGAACGTGCCGGGCACGTACTTGACGTTTTCGAGCAGCCCCGCCAGCACGTCCTTATCCGGGGTGCGGCGCGAGAAGGAGCGGATCGCCTCCTCGCACTCGGCGCGGTAGTCATCGCGCTCCTTCTCTTTGCGCGACACCCCCACGAGGTTGAAGCGCTCGGGCAGCGCGCCCTCGTGGGCGAGGTTGTAGAGCGCGGGCAGCAGCTTGCGCCGCGCGAGATCGCCGGTGGCGCCGAAGATGACGAGCGTGGTCGGCGCCACGGGCAGGCGCTCGAGCCCTTCGACGAGCGGGTTGTCGGGCTGTTGCTCGATCGTGCTCATCGCGTGCCTTCCTCCCGTGTGATGGGCGCATACCGTGGGCGCTGGGCAGGGAGGCCCAGCGGCAGCTGCCGAGTGATGCCAAATACCCGCGCGGACGATCCCCTATACACCGACGTGCTGCTCATGCCTTCTTCACCGCATGTCCACCGAACTGGTTGCGCAGCGCCGCGAGCACGCGGTTGGCGTAGTCGCCGTTGCCGCGTGAGGTGAGTCGCGCATACAGCGCGGCGGTGATCGAGGGGGTGGGGACATCGCGCGCGGTCGCCTCCTCGATCGTCCAGCGCCCCTCGCCCGAGTCCTCGGTGTAGCCGGTGAGCGTGTGCAGGTCGTTGCCGTCGGCTTCGAAGGCGCGGGCGGCGAGTTCGCACAGCCACGAGCGCACCACCGAGCCCTGTCCCCACAGGTGGGCGATCTTCGCGTTGTCCAGCTCATACTCACACTTGTCGAACAGGTCGAAGCCCTCCGCGTACGCCTGCATCAGGCCGTACTCCACGCCGTTGTGCACCATCTTCACGAAGTGCCCGGCGCCGGCGGGCCCGAAGTGCTGCCACCCGCGCGGCCCGATCGCGGCGATGCTCGTCTCGTTGGTCGGCGGCGCCAGCACGTCGAGGAACGGCGCGAGGCGTTTCACCGCGCGGGTCGGGCCTCCCACCATCATGCAGTAGCCGACTTCGAGGCCCCACACCCCCCCGGAGGTGCCCACGTCGACGTAGTGGATGCCGCTCTTTTTCAGCTGCCCGGCGCGCAGCTTGTCTTCGGTCCACTTGGTGTTGCCACCGTCCACGATCGTGTCGTCGCGATCCAGCAGCTTGGTGAGCTTGTCGATCGTCTGCTGTGTGATCTCGCCGGCGGGCAGCATCAGCCACACTGTGCGCGGCGCCTGGAGTCGCTTGACGAGGTCGGCCAGCGAGGTCGCGCCGACGGCGCCGTTTGACACGGACTGGCGCACCGCGTCGCGGTTGGCGTCGTACACCACTACCTGATGCTCGGAGTCGCGCAGGATGCGGTGCGACATGCCGCCCCCCATCCTGCCCATGCCGATGAACCCGATCTGGCTCACGATGACTCCTCCTCTGGTGTAGGTTGCAGGCGCACGCGCAGTAAAGGTATCCATTGTCCAGACCCCACGCGCGGCGGTCCACCACACGCGCGGTGGTATGAGAGAGGTGAGCATTTGAGCCCCGATCCCACCCATCAAAGGCCCGACCGCAATCTCGCGCTGGAGCTGGTGCGCGTCACCGAGGCGGCTGCTTTGGCGGCGGCGCGGCTGGTGGGCAAAGGCGACAAGGAGGCCGCCGACCAAGCCGCTGTCGACGGGATGCACTACGCGCTGCAGTCCGTCCAGATGGACGGCGTGGTGGTGATCGGCGAGGGCGAGAAGGATGAGGCCCCGATGCTCGCCAACGGCGAGCACATCGGCGACGGCTCCCCGCCGGAGGTGGACATCGCCGTCGATCCGTTGGAGGGCACCACGCTCGCCGCCCACGGAATGCCGAGCGCGCTGGCGGTGATCGCGCTCTCCAGTCGCGGCACGATGTTCGACCCCGGTCCGTGCGTATACATGGAAAAGATGGTGGGCTCCCCGGAGATCGCGGACCTGCTCGATCTCGACCGCCCTCTTGCCGAGACGGTGGCCCTGATCGCCGAGCGCAAGAGCTGCGAGATCGGGGATGTCGAGGTGGTCGTGCTCGACCGCCCCCGCCACGAGCAGGGCATCAAGGCGATCCGCGAGGTGGGGGCACGGGTACGGCTGATCCCCCACGGCGACGTCTCCGCCTCGCTGCTGGCGGTCACCGAGCGCTCGCCGGTGGACCTCCTGTGGGGCATCGGAGGCACGCCCGAGGGGGTGATCTCGGCGGCGGCGATCAAGTGCCTCGGTGGCCAGCTGTTGGGGCGGCTGTGGCCGCGCAACGAGCACGAGCGCTCCGCGGCGCTGGACGCCGGTTATGACCTGAAGCGGATCCTCGATCGCGACGACCTGGTGGCGGGCGAGGACGTCTTCTTCTCCGCCACCGGCATCACCGACGGCGACGTGCTCCAGGGCGTGCGCTACCCGAGCGCCGGCGGGGCCAGCACCGAATCGCTCGTGATGCGCACCCGCTCGGGCACCGTGCGGCGCATCACCGCGCTTCACGACCGCGCGAAGCTGCGGGCGCTGTACGGCGACGCGCGGTTTGGCTGATCACGACGTCGCCAGCCGCCCCACGCGGGACTTCGCCAGATCGAGCCGGGCGAGCGAGCGCAGGAAGCCGTGGGTGACAAACACGTGGATGCGTGACTGGGTGGCGTTGTAGAGGCGGAGGCTGATCCCCGAGGCGATCGCGGGGTGGAAGTTGGCGACCTCCACCTCGATGTGCAGATGGGCCGCCGTCGTATCCGTACCCAAATCCCTGCTCGGACCCTCCCCGGATCCCTCACTTGAACCCTCCGGGGCGCCGTCTCCGGGTAGGCGGCGCACGTCGATCTGCAAGTGGCCCTTGCTCTCGCGCCCGGCGCGAGCTACCAGCAGCCCACGCTCGATGCGCCAGCGCACCACACCGTGATCTGCTTCCAGCTCATATTCCGGGGCGCGGAAGGCGAGCAGCGTGAGTGGCCGGAAGAACAGCACCACGAAGCGCTCCCGTTCGGTGTAGCGCACCCGCACCAGCCCGAGCGTGACGCGGGTGAGAAAGCGCCAGTAGGTCCGCGCCAGCCGCTCCAGGTTCTCAGCCGACCACAGCTCGCCGAGCGCGCGCTCGCTGAGCGTCAGGTCGGCGGCCTGCACCGAGCGCATCGCCCCGGTCTCCGCATCCACGGTCGTGTGGTCGCACAGGTTGGTGATCGCGGCCTTCGCCGGCACCGGTTGAGCCTAGCTGGCGGGGCCCGCCGGTGGTGGTGGAGTAATACGGCGGGCGACTCGGGTAAACGCGTACCGGC
>CAYNGQ010000209.1:0-8019 GCA_964396735.1 uncultured Solirubrobacteraceae bacterium
GGGCAGGTAGTCGGCTGTCATCGAGGTCGGCTGGTGGCTCATTGGGAGCGTTGGGGTGTTGCGAGTCGTGGGTGTTTCCTTGTTCGCTGGTGAAAGTCAGCCGGCGGCGGCGCGCCGGGATGCTGGTAGCAGGTCGTTCCCCCGCTGTAAAGCAAGTTCAAGTCCCCGCCTGCGGCGGGGCACTGCCGTCACTTGCGAACTTGCTTGACAGCTCCTCCACGACCTGCAAAGGCCGCACTCAGTTGGGCAGGTGCCCAACTGGCTCAAAGGAGCCCGACCTTTCGGAGGAGCAATGAGCGCATTCGGAGCTGAAGCACATCTCACCGGGGTCCTTCAAGTGGTCCTGTGTCAACACGCCGATTGGTTGCAGGAGCACCGGCCCGGGAGAAAGTCGCTTGCCCGGAATCGGGCCAGCTCGGCTTACCTCAAGGAAGGGAGATTCCAAGGCTCCCTCCGCGAACAGCACACAAGCAATGAACTCCTCAGAACTCTTGACGCCGGCAGAAGCGGCTCGTGTGGCGCGTTGCTCGCTGCGCACCCTGCGGCGGGCATATGCGTCGGGGCGCCTGCCGGCGTACCGATCCCCGGGGGGACGCAGCGTAAAGCTGCTGCGCCACGAGGTCGTGGCTTTCTTCCTCTCAGAGCCGGCCAGCGAGATTCCCTCGCAACGCCTCCGATCCCGCCGGCAGTCCACGAGACGACTCTTGCGCGCGTCAAGCCCGAGCGCCGACCCGCTGAGCGTCGAGGCCATCAGATCGCGGCGCGCATGAACGGCGCCGTCGGGAGCAGGCCATGAAGCGTCCGTGGACAAGGAAGCCGTATCAGACCCGCTCGGGCGCCTGGCGGTACGAGCTTGGTTTTCGTGATCACCGAGGGGTCACACGTACCCGCGCGTTCACTTCGGAGAGGCAGCGGGACAGGTGGATCGAGCGATACGAGGAGGCCGAGCGCGAGAATCGGGGAAGCCATTTCTGGAGGGCGTAGACCCGGCGCCGGGCACGTTGACCGTCGAGGAGCTGTTGGTCGCGTGGTTCGCCCACGACGCCGATCCGGCGCTCCCCGGCGGACTCGCACGCGCAACCTTCGACTCGTTCCGGGTCGGTTGCCCGGCGGCACATCCTCGGCATCATCCGAGACAAGCACGGTAAGCCCGTTGGACGGGTTCCCTACGCAATCGGGGCGATACCCGCCACCGAGCTTGAAGGCGCCGGCCCGATACGGCGCTGGCTGGACGGTATGCGAGCCGCGTCGGTTGGCGACGCCACGGAGAAGCGGGCGTGGGCGGTGCTCTCCTCGGCGCTTTCCTGGGCAGTCGAGCGAGACGACTACCCCCTCCAGGTCAACGGTTGCAGACTCATCGACCGCCGCCGCACTCGTCGGTGATCGTCGCGGCGCGGCGGCGGTGGAACGTCGGCATTGCCTGGGCGTCAGCGTGCCAACCTGTCCGCATGGGCCTTGTCTCCGCTCGCCGTGGAGCTGGTGCGCGTCCGTCTCCTGGCGCGCCCCCTCGCCCTGCCGCTCGTGGCCCTGCGAGACGCCACGTATGTCTCCGTGCAGTACCAGCTTGCGTGTCGAAACCAGGAGGCGTGGGGGTTGCGCTGGGGCTCAGTCCATCGGGACTACGTCGATCTCGTGGAGGTCCTTTCCTACAACGCGCTTGACGAGGGCAAGACGGCAGGCTCGGTGCGCCGAATCCCGTTGCCTCGCCTACTGGCGACCGATCTGGAAGCGTGGCGCACAGCGCTCAAGGATGCCGGACACGCGGCCGACCCTGAGAGCTTTGTCTTTCCGGGCTCCCTCGGCGGCGACTGTCATGGGCATCCGCTCGGCCACATGACCGGCAACCAAGCGAAGAAGTGGGGAGGCAAGTATCTCCGGCCCGCGGTCGAAGCCGTCCAGGCCGAGCACCCCCGCGAGCACCCGATAGCGACCGCCACGCCGTACAGCCTGCGGCGGGGAGGCATCTCGCTCCGCATCCGGGCCGGAGAGGATCGCCAGGTGATCGCCGAGGAGTGCGGAACGAGCGTCGCGGTCATCGACCGCTACTACAGCTTCGCCATCGACGCCCTACGGCACGACGGACCAATGTCCGCAGACGCCGAGCGAGCGGCAGCCCGGCGGGCAGTCGCTCAGGCTCGGTGCCGATCATTCTGAGTGAAGGGGCTGGCTTGTTGGTGCGGGATAGACCGCCACGAATCTGCTGTGCCCCTGCTGTGTGGACGCCGACCGTCGCCTCAAAATGGCTTCAATACAGGCGAAGCCTGGGAAGGGGGTCAACCCTCGTAATGAAGGGGTCCGGGGTTCGAGTCCCCGCGTCGGCTTCGCTGCTGCCAGCGGGGGACATGTGGGGGGCTCATGGGGGGAGCCTGCTCCCCCCATGCTCAATGTTGGGGTCCGGGGTTCGAGTCCCCGCGTCGGCTTCGCTGCTGGGTTGCTTGGGTGCGGCACGCGGGGCCCATAGGAGAGCCGCTCGCCCGATGCCCGCGTGGAGGGCATGTAGACTTTGCGCTACAGCATCGCCGGGTTGGGTACCGTGTTTAAAGATCCACACCGCTGGTAAGCTAGTTCACTCAGTCGGGAGCCTTCGGGTAGATACGTCAATTAAGCCGCCGTTCGCCACCGCGCGAAGGCGATGGAGGAGCGTTGGAGGAATGCGAGGCCCTATGAAGCACCAACCTGACCGCAGTGGCCTGCTGAATCGACGGGGCGCCAGGCATGCGCGCGGTGCCGCGCTGCTGGCGGTGGGCGTCATCGGCTTCGCGGGCGCCGCCGATTCCGCGGCGGGGAGCTCTTCGTCGGGCGTGGGTGGCGCGCGGTCGGCCGCGATCCTCGACACCGCTTGGTCGCCCGCGATCCTCGACACCGCGCGGACGCTCCCCATGGCGAACGCCGCGCACGTGCTGAACGTGAAGGACGAAGGGCATCTGCACGAGGTGCGCAGCTCCGGCGCCGAACTGCTGGAGGAAGGGCCGGTGTCGGGGACGATCCCGGGGAAGGTGAAGGTGAGCTTCGACATCGGGGCCACGATCACCGCGAAGTTCACGATCTACGCCAACGGCGGCGGCTCGATCAGCGGCAGGGGCGGGGGTGCGCTGCACTCGACCAGCGTGTACTCGAGCTTCGGGGGCTCGCTCAAGGTGACCGGCGGCTCGGGCCGCTATGCGCATGCGCACGGCACCGGCACTCTCTCGGGTCAGATCAACCGCAAGACGTACGCGCTGACGGTGCAGGCCGACGGCAAGCTGTACTACTGAGTTGGGTGCCCCCTTGTCGGAGGTGCCGGCCGGCGGCGCCGTCGAGCTGCGGAGACCGCGGCTGCTCTCCCGCTCCTCGATCAGGCGCGCGCCGTCTCGGCGGGGTCCACCTCGGCCTCGGGGGCGGCGCCCGCTTCCTCCTGCAGCCCCGCTCGCAAACCAAGGAACGCGGCGATCGCCGCAGCGGCCATGATCGCCGCCATCACGTACAGCACCGAGCGGGTGGCGTAGGCGAAGTCGAGGCGTATGAAGTGCGGAATCGACGCGATGCTCCCACCACCGCCGCGCGACTGGGAGAGGCTGGACGCCTCGGCGTGCGCCCGCGCGCTGGCGAGGCCCTGGGCGATCAGCGAGGTGGCGATCCGAGAGCGCATCTGCGCGACCAGGATCGTGCCGAGGATCGCCAGCCCGAGGCTGGCGGCGTAGTTGCGGACCGTCTGGGTGATGCCGGTCGCCTCGCCGTAGGAGAGCCGGGAGGCGCGATTGACGGCGTCGGTGTTGGCCGGGCCGAGCATCAAGCCCATGCCGGCTCCGGTGAGGGCGATGTACCACTGCTGAGCGCCGAAGTCGAGCCCCGTGACCTTCCCTGCCCACAGCCAGAACCCGACCGCGCCCAGCACGCAGCCGAGCACCACCGGGCGCTTGGCCCCAACGCGGTCGAGCAGCCGTCCGCCAATCTGCGCGGCGACGACGAACCCGAGGAAGAAGTACAGCAGGATGATGCCGGCCTGCGAGGGCGACTTCCCCAGCGCGATCTGGGCGTACTCGCTGGCGAAGAAGAACACCGGGATGAACACGAGGTTGGAGGTGAGCAGCACGATGTTCTCGGCGAAGAAGGCGCGGATGCGGAAGATGCGCACGGCGATCAGCGGCGAGGGGGTGCGCAGCTCGACGAAGTAGAACACCACCAGGAGCGCCGCGCCCACGACGATGCACGCCCAGGTGCCGGGATTGCCCCACCCCCAGATCGAGGACTGCTGGAAGCCGAACACGCTCAAGCCGACGCCGGAGGCGATCAGCACCAGGCCGCGGTAGTCCATGCGCGCCGCCCGGTGCACGGTGGTTGGCCGGGAGACGGCGATCAGGATCAGCGCGACGACGGCGACGGGGATGTTGACCCAGAAGATCGCCCGCCACGTCCACTGCGTGAGATAGCCGCCGAGGATCGGGCCGATCGCGGTGAGGGCGCCGGCGATGCCGAAGAACAGCGCCAGGGCGCGGCCACGTTCGCGCAGGGCGAAGGTCTGCACCACGATCGCCAGCGCGGCCGGGAACATGATCGCCCCGCCCGCACCCTGGAGCACCCGAAAGGCGATGATCCACGCCTCGGCCAGGCTCCCTTTGGGGGTGAGCCCGCACAGCGCCGAGGAGGCTGCGAACAGGATCACGCCGAGTGTGACCATCCGGCGGTGGCCCACCGTGTCGGCCAGCCGACCGCCGAAGGCGAAGAGCGCGGCCAGCGACAGCAGATAGGCGTTGATTGCCCACTGCACGCCGGTGCTGCTGAGGCCGAGCTCCTTCTGGATTTCCGGCGCCGCGATCGACACGATCGTCTGGTCGATGAAGGTCATCGCGACGGCGAAGATCATCGCCGCCAGGATCAGGTTTCGCGATTGTCCGCCGGGCGCGGAGGCAGCTGTCATGTTCGCGCTCCAGTGGTGGTGGTTGGCGCTCTCTGCTCCACCATCATGATCACACCGAGCCCTCGGCCGCACCGGCCTTGCCCTTGGCCTTGCGTGCCGCCGAGCGCTCGGCCTTCTTCTCGCGCGCCTCGCTGTAGGACTGCGCGACGAGCGTCTTGCCGTCAGTCCAACCGAAGGCTCGAACGAGGAGCACGATCGCAAAGACAATGCCCCACGCGGTGGTCACGAGCTGCTGTGTCACGGAGTAGGCGGTGGCGTTGGATGTGCTGGTGACGCCCTTCAGCGAGAGCACGTTGAAGCCCTGCACCACGCCCGCCCCGCCCGGGGTCACAGAGCTGACGTTGGCGATCGAGTTGCCGGCCACCACCCGCATGAGAATGTGAAAGCTGACGGGGATGTTGTAAGCGGACAGGAACACCGCGATCACCCCCAGCATCGCCACCCAGCTGATCGCCTCCGGAAGCACCACGCGCCCGAGGAAGGCGCGGCGGTGGACGAGGATCTGCCCACCGACCTTCGCCTGCCTCCACCACTGTTCCACACGTCGGCGCAACACCCGGCCCACGAGGAACAGCAGCACGGCGAGACCGACGAGCAGGATCGCGGTGGCCCACGGGTGTTCGCTCACGAATCCCAGCTGCAGCGAGAACGACCCATCGACCGTCAGGAAGAGGTACACGTAACAGAAGGCTCCGATCAAGGTGAAGAAGATCTTCTCGACCGCCATCCCGGCGAGCACGCCGGCGAACGTGGCGGCGGCGATGATCGCGGTGAACATCAGCAGCATCATCAGCGTGCCGAGGTTGGCCGGCAGGACGGAGTTCAGCGCGACGGCCGCCGCGTAGCAGGCCAGCACCTGAATCCAGCGGACTTCGGAGTCGGGATAGCCGTAGCGCAGAATCCAATACCAGGCGTACGCAGTCGCGGTCGTCTGCAACGAGACCAGCGCGATCGCGGCGACCACGTAGCCGGTCGGGATGCTCGTGGTCGTGTCCCAGATGTGCTTGAGCCAGCCGGTGATGTCCCACCCGGCGAGCGTCGCGGCGGCGCCGAGCACGACGATCACCAGCGCGCCGATCAGGATGCGCATCGGGTGGATCCGTCCGTGGCCCGCGGTCGCGAGCGCCGGAGCACTTGCCATTGCCCGATCTTATGCCTATGCACCCTCGGCGCATGCGCCGAGGGTTGGGGCCGCACACGTGCGGCCCCACGGACCGTGCATGCACGGTCCGGTAGATCGGTACATGTACCGATCTACCGGCGCCGCATGCGGCGCCGGCTTCCACCCATGACCTGGACTTGACTTACGGCGGGGCCGGCAGGCCGAGCAGCTGGATGACCGCGAATACGAGGATCAGCACGCCGACCGCGATCAGCGCGTAGCGCGCCTGGCGCAGCGGGAAGTGGCCGCTGATCCCTACCAGGAACAGCACCGTGGCGAGGAACACCGTGTCGCGTACATACTTGTCGCCGGTCGCCCCCGCTTCGGTGCCCTTCGCAAAGCTGGCGTCCGCCTCGGCGTCGTCGGCGTTGGCGTCGTGTTCCTGGGGGATCACGTACTGCGGCATGTAGGAGGGGCCAGGGGGCGCCTTCGGGTTGTGCGCCGGATCGGTCGCCAGCCACGCGTAGAAGGCGGGGCGGTAGCCCGGCCGCAGGCGCTTCTCCGCAAGGCGTTCCGCGTTGGCGTTGCCGGCCGTGAACGCGCTGAACCAGGCGTTGAACGACACCGAGTCGAGCGTGCGGATCTGCAGCGCTTCGAGGTCGGCGCGGTTGGCCTTGGTGCGCGCCGCCGACGCTTTCGCCAGCGACACCGACGAGTAGGTGCCCCACTTGGCGGCGGCGTAGCCCGAATACGCCGCGAGCACTGCCACCAGCGAGAGCAGGATCGCCTCGGTGATCGAGAGCAGCCGGTCCCGGCCGTCCTTCGGCGGATCCTCGGCCGCGGCGTGCCTGTGCTCCCCGATCTCCTTGCCCACCTCGCTTGCCGAGAGCCCCTCCGCCATGAGGCGCACATCCTAGAGATCCGCCTCCTGGCCGGGAGCGAGGATTCGGACCTCGACGCGCGGGGCAAGCTTTGCCATGTGCTCGGCAAACAGGCGCGGCGGGTTGCCGAGCCGCGCGCGGTCGCGACGGCCGAGGCCGAGCGGCGAGAGCGTTCCCCAGTGGACGGGAATGGCGATACGCGGCTCGATCAAGCCGACCGCTCGCGCCGCGTCGAGCGGACCCATATGACCCGCGCCCAGCGTCGGGCCCCACCCGGCGACCGGCAGCAGGGCTGCATCGAGCGGCCGCGGCAGGTGGGACATCTCCGCGAACAGCTCGGTGTCTCCGGCGAAGTAGACGGTGTGCCCGCCGCTCACGAGGTAGCCGAGCGTCTCGGCGCGTGGGCCACCGAGGCGGCGCCCATCGTGGCGGGCCTGCACCGCGGTTACCGTGAGCGTCCCGGCCTCGGCAACGTCGCCGGCCGCCAACTCCGTCACCGTCCCACCTTGTGCGACCACGCCAACTCCCGGCTCCGTCGCCGTCCCAACCTGTGCAACCCCGCCAACTCCCGGCTCCGTCGCTGCCCCAACCTGCGCGACCCCGCCGACCTTCAGCTCAGTCACCGTCCCAAATCCCTTGTGCCGCAGCCACCCGCCGGCGCCGGCGGGCACGACCAGAGGGGTGTCGCCACCGAGCAGTCGCAACGAGGCGAGGTCGAGATGATCGTGGTGGAGGTGTGAGATCAACACCGCGTCCACGTCGGCGAAAAGGCTCTGTTGCACAGGTGGGACCTGGCGACGCAGGTGGGCGACGCGACCGCGCAGCAGCGGGTCGGTGAGCAGACGCACGCCATCCACTTCGATCAGGACGGTTGCGTGGCCCAGGAAAACGATACGGTCTGCCGTCCTGCCCGTGCGACGGGCGGCGACCGCGCCATCGACCATCACGAGACGGTAGCAACGAGGATGAACACAGCGATCGACGAGCGCGCAACCCAACGACGTTTGAGTCGCTTGCGGCGGTTGTTGGGGTTTGGGATCAGGGCCCTGATCATGCTTGGGGTGCAGGCGCTGGTGCTGGTGGTTTTGACGGCACTGCTGCCAAGCCACGAGTCGCTCTCACTGGGCGCCGCCGCGCTG
>CAYNGQ010000210.1:0-3627 GCA_964396735.1 uncultured Solirubrobacteraceae bacterium
CGTGTGCGCGGACGAGAAAGAATTTGCTGTGACGGTGCGCATCGATACACCCCGTGAGGCCGACTACTTCCGCCACGGCGGCATCCTTCAGTACGTCCTGCGAGGATTGCTCGCCGCATGAGCGACGACTTCCCGCAAGTCCTGCGCGACCTGCTCGCGGCGCGCGGCCCCTCGGGCTATGAGACCGCTCCCGCAACGGTGTGGCGGGCGGCGGCGGAGGCGTTTGGCGCCAAGGTGGAGATCGATGTGGTCGGCACGCCCTCGGCGCGGGTGTTCAGAGACCCACCCACCCCACCCGGCGGCCCCCGGCGGCTGGTGGTGATGGGCCACATCGACGAGATCGGGCTGATCGTCACTCACATCGACGACGAGGGCTTCCTCTGGTTCCGCGGGGTGGGAGGCTGGGACCCGCAGATTCTCGTCGGCCAGCGCGTCGTGCTCGGTACCCGCGCGGGCGAGCTCGTTGGGGTGATCGGCAAGAAGCCGATCCACCTGCTGCGCGACGAGGAGCGCAAGAAGGTCGCCGAGGTGCGCGACCTGCACATCGATATTGGCGCGCGTGACGGCGAGCAGGCGCGCGCGCTGGTGCGGGTCGGCGACGTTGCGGTGATCGACGGTGACCCAGTGGAGTTGCCCAACGGGCGCATCGCCTCGCGCGCCCTGGACAACCGCCTCGGCTCGTTCGTGGCGCTCGAGGCCGCGCGGCTGGTGGCGCAGGGTAGTGGGGCGCAGGGGAGTGGCGGCCCGGGCGATGCCGACCGCGGTCGGGAGGACGGCGTGGGCGGTGCCGGGGGCGGTCCGGCGGACGGCGCCGCGTGGGAGCTCGTCGCGGTGGCGGCCGCCCAGGAGGAGACCACCTTCGGCGGCTCGCGCACCAGCGCCTTCTCGCTCGAGCCCGACGCGGCGATCGTCGTGGACGTGACCCACGCGACCGACGCCCCCGGGATCGAAGTGAAGGAGTCGGGCAAGCACCCGCTCGGCTCGGGGCCCGTGCTCAGCCGCGGCTCGACCCTGCATCCCCTCCTGTTCGAGCTGCTGCACGACACGGCCGAGCGGGAGGGCATCCCCTTCACGGTCGAGGCGATCGGCCGCAACACCGGCACCGATGCCGATGCCGTCCACCTCTCGCGCGGCGGCGTCCCCACCGCGCTGGTGTCGATCCCGCTGCGCTACATGCACTCCCCGGTCGAGCTGGTGCAGCTCACCGACGTGCACGCCGCCGCACGGCTGATCGCCGCCGCGGCGCGCACGCTGGGAGCGGACGCCTCGTTTACGCGCTAGGCGCCGGTGCGTCGCATGCGCTGTCGATCCGCGTGGAGCGGCAGGCCCGGACGCGGGAGGCTAGGCGCCGGCGCGTCGCATGCGCTGTCGATCCGCGTGGAGCGGCAGGCCCAGGCGCGGAGGCTAGGCGCCGGCGCTGCTCAGTTCGGTGAACTCGGCGATCGCGTACGGCTCCCCGGGCTTGCCGCCCAGCGCGAGCACTCTCAGCCCCTCGGGGCCGGCGAATAGCTTGCGCTTGATGCCGGGACCGACGCGGATCATCACGTCGGGCGTGAGCTCGATGCGTTCGCCTTCGATCTCGATCGCGCCCGAGCCGCGCATGACGGAGTAGACCTCCTCCTGGCCGTCCTGCTCGTGGTCGTGCTCGGGGTAGTCGTTGTAGTTGGGAGGCAGATCAACGACCTGCATGCCGAAGGAGGAGACGCCCAGCTCGGCACGCGCCTTCTTCAGGCCGCCACCGAACGCGCCCTCCATCTCGTCGATCTGCTTTGCGGTGTATCCGGGCATGTCAACTTCCAATCTGTAGTCGCCGAAGTAGAGCCTCGGATCTTAGCGACTGCTAAGAAAGGGGGTTGTCTCATCTTGGGGCTTCGCGCTCGCGCCATGGTCGAGCACCGTCTAGGATTGCCGGCAGCCCAACCGAAGGAGCGCGCATGCCCAACCTGGTGTGTACCGGAGCCACGCTGCAGTGTTCGATGGGAACCACGCCGGCCACCTTCGCCGCGAGCGGCCAGGCTGTCAGCAGCCCCACGCCGACGGGGGTCGTCACCGATATCGGGCCAGCGAGCGTTCCGTCCTTCGGCATGTGCATGTCGCTCTCCAACCCGCAGGTGGCCGCGGCCACCGCCACGGCGCAGAACGTCCTCACTCCCCAACCCTGCCTCCCGGTGATTGCCGCGCCCTGGACGCCGGGGTCGGCAAGGGTCTCCGTCAACGGGGTCGCGGCCCTCGACGACGCCTCTCAATGCGCGTGCAACTGGGGCGGCAGCATCGCGATCGCCTCGCCCGGACAACCGGACACCACCGTTCAATAGCGTCTCCCGCATCCCGGGCGGCGTTCGAGGCTCAACCGGCGGCCGTTTCGCCGGCGGGCGCCGCCCCGCCCGGGGTTGTTGGGGTTGAGTACGCGACCACCGTGTTCAGCGCTTCCCACACGTTGAGCGGAGCTGCGATGCCCGTCCGGCCGGGCAGTTTGGGCGAGCTGACGAGGACGTTCCCGGTGATCGCGACCGCCGGCACCGCGAGCAGGTCGGTCGGCAGCAGCACCAGGCTAGTGGTGGCGAGCGGGTGGGATTCGGCGGTCGTCGCGGTCGGCGCCGGCACCTCGTTGGCCACGATGTTGGCGCTCATCGCGGCCTCGGCCACCTGCACGACGAGCGCCGTCTGCCCCTGCGGGAAGCGATTGCGGATCCGATTGCCATGGAGCAGCAGCGACCCGGGGTTCGAGGTGAGGTCGAACACGACAAGCCCGGCGCCCGAGTAGGAGTCTTCCACCACCGCGTCGATCTGGTTGTCGGTGATCGCGAGTCGCAACAGCACCGCCTCGCCGGTCTCGCCCACGGGAATCGAGGGGCTGGCTTGGGGTCCCTGAGCAGCGGTCCCCAGGCGTTCGAGAAGATTTCCGACGAACGGAAATTTTTGGGAGATCGTGAATTTGTCCGCGGCCCCGAGCCCCGTCTGCCCAATGTCGATGCGGCTCGCCACGTCCCGGGCGATCGAGGCGCCGGCGGCGCTTGGGGCTGGGGTGCCCGGGGCCGGGGCATCCGAGGAGGACGTGCTCGCGGCGCTGGACGTGCTCGCTGCTTCCGCCGTCGAGAAGATGTTGCCCAGCAGCGTCTGGGCGCCTTTGAACTGAAGGGCGCTCGGGTTGAAGATCACGCGGTGTGGAGGCGAGTCAGCCGTCGGGGCCGTCGTCGGCAGCACCTGGCCCATCGCGAGCGCGAGGATGTAGATCCGATCCAGGAGGGCCGTCATGCCAGCGTCGTTGAAGTCCGTCCACGGGCTGCTTTCACCCGTTCCGACCCCGATCTGGTCGAGCATGGTGACCACCCCCGTGTCCTGGAAGCTCACCAGCCAGATCCCGCCATAGCACTCGCGGACGGTGTTGCGGTCCACGCGAATCGTGCCGAGCTGCGCCAGCCCCAGCACCGGCAGGGTCAGTCCATCGAACACGCACCGCTCGATGGTGGCGTCGTGCAGCAGGGGCAACGCCAGGCTCGACACGCTCGCCGTCTGATCCCCCGTCGCTGCCGCCACGGTCCCTTCGGCGCTGCTGGCACCCGAGGGAGTCGCTGGCTCGGCGATCGGAGCGGCCGGCTTGGTGATGGGGATCTCGGGATTGATGAC
>CAYNGQ010000211.1:0-2394 GCA_964396735.1 uncultured Solirubrobacteraceae bacterium
CTGCTCGCGTGCCACCACTGGGATGGCTCCATCCTCCCCCAGCCCCCGCTCGATTCCATCGACGACATACTCGAGGACCGCGACAACGGTGGGGCGCAATCCTGCCACGTACTCCGCGTCCTGAGCTCCCCCGCGATCAACTACTCCATCGCGTGTTCGCGCCAAGATCGCCTCGACAAGCTCGCCACCACGCGCGCGGAGACCCGCGGCCAGCGCCGCACGTGCGTCCTCAACCGATCTCACAGCAGACCGCGACCCGTGCTACTTCCCCTTCTTCGCGCGCTTCTCCTTGCGCACGGTCGCCCTTTTCGCCTTGGGGCAGCCTTCTACTTTGATTGTTGTGTCTCCGTGGATTTCGGCGCCGTTCTGCGCCACGAACTCGTCAGGCATTACAAGCGGCGTCGGAACTTGCTCCTTGACCTTGCGGGTCAGCGACTTCTTTTGGCCGCGTCGCTCGACGGTCACCTTCTTGATTACGGTCTTGCCGATGGTCGGCGCACACAGGTTCTCATTTGCTGCCAGGGCCGAGTCGGGCCCCTCCGGCAGCGTGAGTTCAAACGTGCTGAAAGGCTCATCTGGCACCGTCTTGAACGTGGTGCTCGTCACGCCCGATTTGCTGATGAAGGTTGCGCCCACGATGTCGATTGTGACGCCATCGCCCTGCAACACAATCGTCAGCGACGGAAAGGCTTCGCCGCCGTGACTGACGAAGATCGCCGGACCCGTCAACGGCACCGGGAGAATCGGCGTGTGAACGGTCGCGTGCCCGATCGTGGCACCCGCGGGGCAGCCTGCAGGGTTCGCGCTGAACTGAGCTGCCGTACACGCCTTCTGCAGAGTGGTCAGTCGTGACGGCAGCGCCTTCGGAAGTTCGACCTTGACCTTGGCGATATCCGCATACGTCCCTTGCGCCGCATTCGGGTAGGACAGCTTCGCCGTCAGACTCGCACCGCCCTCTTTGCTGGTTTTACCGTCAGTGCTGACTGTGAAGGTTGGGGCGAATTTCAGGCTGGTGCAACTAGCCGCCTGGAAGGGGGATGAAACCGTGGTGCTTGCACCGAGATCGCCCGTGAGCGTGCTAGAGACGGCCATCGGACTGCAGCTGGTGGGGTTAAGGATGAAATTCTTGCGTTCGACATACACGCGGATGTCGCGGACGTGGGTAACGATCCCTTTGATGATCGTCGGGATCGGTTCCGAGGCGGTCGGGTCGACACTTACCTGTGCCGTGTAGGGATTGATCTTCAGGCCGAAGCGCAGCACCACCGTGCCCAGATCGAACGGGCCGACCACAGCGGAGGTGACGCTGACAAGTGAGAACGGATCGCCGTCGTAGGGGCCGGCGAGATAGAGTTTGCCGGGCACATACGCCAGCACGGCGCCAGCGCCAGTCCCTACGAGCGTATGACCGATTTCGCTCGCGGCTGGACATGACGGGTTGGCCGCCTCTTCCGCTCCCGACTTCGCTCGTGCGAGCGCGATGGCCGCTTCGGGGCAGTACGGGATGCCGGTGAGGTCGCCTGTCAAGCCCGGAGGCAGATCTGTGGAAAACCCCGATATCTCCTGTTCGCCATCGCCTCGCGTGAGTCGAATATAGAACGGGCTGGCGACGCCCGCATTGTTATTCAACGTCCCCGCCGCGATCTGAGGCGCGAACGGCGGAACGCCACCCGAGGGACACGCGCCGCCACCAACACCACTTGTGATCGCAAAAGCTGAGGTGTCTCTCAACACCGCAGCTGGTTCTGACCATGGCGTAAGCGCGGCGTCGATCGAGAAGTCGCCACACGTGGCAGGGGTGATCAACGGTGCCTGCGTACCTTCACGGAAATGGAACGTAAAATGGGCGAACGGCAGCTGCGGGCTATTTTCGAAGACGGTCCTCAGTTGACCCGGCGCTAGGCCTTCAACGCCTGGCTGGCCACCCGCTTCCACCCTGCCAGCGAGCTTGATTATGACCCCCGTTCCCGGATTCTTGGCGACGACGTACACCGCCACCAACGAGTTGAAGGGATTTTCATAGGGCTGCGCGATGAAGATCGATCCATCTATCTTCTGCGTCAACAGCGGCGTTTCGATTTCGACCGTCCCGAGCTTGGATTCGTTCGGGCAGCCAGTCCCTGGCGCCGCGGCTAGCGTTTCCCGGGCGTAGTCGGCAGACGTGCAGCCCGCGAGCCCGACGCCCGCAGACGGGTCGATCGTGAAGCCTTCGGGTAGCGTCACGACGGTCTTGTTCAGCTGCGACTGAACAAGATTTTCGGCGCTGGTCAGACCTTCATCGTTGAAGTTGAGGTGGAAGCCGAGACCGGAGGGCGATGCGGCCGAGTCGGTCGTCGGTTCGGCTTGCACCGTGGGGGCGAACGCCAGTCGGTTACAGCCATCGAGGGCCTGTAG
>CAYNGQ010000212.1:0-1604 GCA_964396735.1 uncultured Solirubrobacteraceae bacterium
CCGTCCCAGCGGGCGAGGAGGCCAGCGACTTCCGTACGCAGACCTATCGCGGTCAGCCGGTGCTCACCTTCTGGCAGGGGACTGGTCTCGGCGGCCTCGCCAGTGGAACTGACTACATCTACAACGACCACTACCAGCAGATCGCCACGGTCAACGCCGGCAACGGGCTCAGCGCAGACGGGCACGAGTTCCTCATCACCCCGTGGAACACGGCGCTGATCCTCTCCTACACCACCGCCACCGCCAACCTCACCTCGATCGGCGGCCCCGCCGACCAGACCGTGATCAACGGCGTCGTGCAGGAGATCGACATCGCCACCGGCCAGGTGCTGTTCCAGTGGAACAGCGCTGATCACGTGCCCTACAGCCAGAGCGAGCAGCCGCTGCCGGCGTCGCCGAGCACGCCGTGGGATTGGTTTCACATCAACGCGGTGAAGGTCGACACCAACGGCGACTTCCTGATCGACGCCCGCGACACCTGGACGACCTACGAGGTGGACCCCCGCACAGGGAACATCGTCTGGCAGCTGGGCGGCAAGGACTCGAGCTTCACCCTCCAAGCCGCTCCAGGACAGGTGCTCGACAGCGCGGGCGAGATCTTCGCCTGGCAGCACGATCCCCAGCCGTTGGGCAACGGGGAGTACACGTTCTTCGACAACGAGTCCTCCGGCACGCCGCTGCTCCCCTACAGCCGTGCCATCACGGTGAGGTTGAATCCGTGGACGCACGTCGCCACGCTGCTGTCCTCCGACAACCAGCCCGAGGGGCTGTCGGCAGCATCACAGGGCAACGCCCAGCCGACCGCTGACGGAGATCTCTTCGTGGGCTGGGGAGCGCTGCCGTACTTCTCGGAGTTCGATCCTCAGGGCAACCTGATCTTCAACGCGGAGTTCCCCACCGGGGTCAATACCTATCGGGCCTACCTGCTGCCGTGGAACGCCGGCGGCTTCAGGTGGCCATGGCATCCGTGGAGCGCGGGAGGCCCCGGGCACGGCCGGCGGTTCGGCTCTTAGCGTTGGAGCCTCTCCGGCCCGCCAGCACGGGGGTCGGAGAGGTTTTCATAGCGGCCCCGCCACGCGCATGCTCCGGCGCAGGCAAGTGGGAGTCTATGCACGGACGATCTGGCGGCCACTCGCCTGGTGCGTCGCAAAGGCAGAAGTGGCCCGAGGGGGTCAGCCGTTCAGCACGATCCTGCTCGTTTCGCCGATCCCGCCAAAGCCACCCGGCGGCGGGCCGGCCCCTTCCGATTCGCCTTCACAGGTTTCGCGGCCTTCTCTCGCCACGCGGCTGAGCTCTTCGTTCATAACGATCTTGCCGCTCGGCGCGCGCACGAGAAGCTCTTCAGGGCGACTGGCCGAAGCCAGGTAGACCAGCAGCCGGCCAGCGTGCAGGCTGCTCGGAATGTGAACGCGGTGCACCGGAACCAGCTTGCCGGCGATCTTTGCCAGCACCGTGTCGCGCGGCTGCTTGAGCAAACCGTAGAAAATCGAGTATTCGTGCGGATGACAGCCGGCGGAGATTTCCGAGTCCAGCGGCGCTGTGCGCCTCACGGGTACCGATCCGATTAGACCGTCGGCGGCGCTTGGTTCTTCTTCTTCTTCTTC
>CAYNGQ010000213.1:0-1823 GCA_964396735.1 uncultured Solirubrobacteraceae bacterium
CGAGGCAGATCTGCCCGGAGTCACTGGACTGATAGTCCCCCCCGGCTGTCGCGATCGACGCCTCGTCGAGACCATCCAGGCCGATCACGGAACGATTGACGCGCTCGGGTTCAACCCAGATGCCGAACTTCATGCCCAGGCTGTGTGCATAGTCCTTGAGCGCGCTCATCCCGCTTGGAAAACGCGAGGAATCGACCTCCCAGGTGCCCAGGCCCTGGTCGAAATCTGACGGATCGGCCGTGTCTGCACCGGAGTACCAGCCGGCGTCGACGACGAAGAGCTCGGCGCCCAGAGCGGCTGCGTGGTCCATTTCCGCGCGCATGGTCGTCTCGTCGATGTCGGTCCCGTACGCAAACCACGTGTTGTAGGTCACGAGCGGCGTGAACGCCTGGCCCTGCCTGATGCTGTTTACGATGAATGATTTGAGGGCCGCGGACGCCTCCGGCCTGGCCCCGCGCACCATGCCAACCAGCACGTGCGGTCCCTCGACCGAGGCGGTGCCGACGGCCGTCGTCATCGATCCGAGGCCCCAGGCCATCTCGATGCCGTTCGTCCTGCGAGCCGCCGTCAGCGACCAGGCCCCGGACCACATCAGGCCGGCGTAGAGCTCATCGTCCACGCCGTCGACGGTGAACCAGGGGACCTGCTGCTCGGACGATCGATTGGCGTCACCCAGCGTCAACGTGTCCCCCATGTTCAGCGTCTGCTGCCGCTGCGCGAACGCCGAATCGCCCGTCGTGTCGCCCGGGTCGCCCGCGTGTCCTGTCAGCCAGTGGATTGTCCCGGGTGACAGGACGAGCTGAATGGCAGCAATGTTGGAGACCGACACCGGACTCCGCGAGCCGCCGAAGGTGGTCCACACTTCGAACGTTGGTGAGCCGGACACCACGGCGATGTGACGGACGACGACGAGGTTCGCTTTTGAAAGCGTGAACGTCGCGTCGAGCTCCAGGTGGCGGCCATCGTTTACCGTCGAGGCAAGCGCGTAGACAAACCCCGCCGCGCGGCTGCCGAAGGCATACGTCGACCCATTCACCGTGATCCACGTGTCCGGCAGCGCGCCGCTGATCCAGTTGCGGCCGGTCGGGCTGACAAGGCTCGTGATCTGCCAGTCCTTCGATGCGTCGAGCGCGGCGGTGAGAGCCGCACCGCCCGCAGACACTGTCCACGTGCCAGCTTGCGAGTCGTGACTGATGGTCGCATCGCCCAGTGCCTGTACGGCTGTAGCGGAATAGGCGAATCGTGGGCCGAACGTCAGCCCACACGCCAGCATGATGAGAAGACATCGCGGCAAGGTCGATACCTCTGCCTCGCCTGTCGAGCAGGATATGTGCCAGGAGCAGCGATGCTCACGCGAGCGTGTTGGTGGCTGGCTGGTATGTGGCGGTTTTGCTCGTCGTGGGGCTCTTTTGTGGCACCGCCCGCGCCGGCAGTCGTCAGCATGTCACGAAATCTTCTTGAATTCTTGAAGAAGTGAGCGATGTTGTGTCCCGACTCGTCGGAGTCGTCGACAATCACGTGCACGATCGCGTAAGCAGCAACGCTGGTTCGGAGGCACGTGAGTTGCTGGGGCATCGGTACCTGTCCTGGTGCGGACCGACAGGCTCCTTCTGGAGGTACGTCGTGTGGAGTCCGGCGCGGCTGTTCGTACGCATTTTGTTCCTCGCACGTGGGTGTCGGGACGTCGAGCCTTACGTGCAGGCGCTGGAGCGTGCCCAGGGCGGACTTTCGTTCCAGGTCGCGCGCAATACTTCGGAGCTCGAGGAACTGTTGCACGTCGGGCATCACGACGCCGTCGTGTGCGATGACGGCCTGGGAGATCG
>CAYNGQ010000214.1:0-3432 GCA_964396735.1 uncultured Solirubrobacteraceae bacterium
CGCGTTCGCCGCCGCGTAGCTGCCCTGGCCGGGGTTGCCGAACGCCGCCGCCGCCGAGGAGAAGCAAACGAAGCCGCGCAGGCTCATGCCCGCGGTCAGCTCGTGCAGATGCCACGCCCCATCGAGCTTCGCCGCCAGCACGTTGTCCAGCCGCTCGCCCGTCAGCGAGCCGATCGTGCCGTCGTCGAGGGTGCCCGCGGCGTGCACGACCAGCCCCAGCGGGTACTCGGCGGGCACCAGCGCGAGCAGTTCCGCCAGCGCGTCGCGGTTGGACACGTCGCACGCGGCGATCCTCACCTGCGCGCCCATGCCCGTCAGCTCTGCCTCCAACTCCGCCGCGCCCGGCGCCTCGCGGCCACGACGGCTCGCCAGCACGACGCTGCGCGCCCCGCGCGTCGCCACCAGGTGCCGCGTCACGAGCGCGCCCAGGCCGCCCGTGCCGCCCGTCACCAGCACCGTGCCCGCGTCGGCGAGATCGCCGCTCGGCTCGTCGGTTGCGGGGCCCTCCGCGGGAACCCCTGCCGGCCCGCCATCCCCGGCGGCGAGCGGAGCGGCCGGGGAAACGCCGGCCCGCGTGCCATCGGCCTCGATGTCGTCCACTGCCACGCGCGCCAGCCGCGGCGCGAGCAGCCGGCCGCCGCGCACCGCCACCTGCGGCTCACCGCTGGCGAGCGCCGCCGCCAGCGCCGCGCGCGACTCCTCGCCGCCGTCCACGTCCACCAGCACCAGCCGCCCCGGGTGCTCGGACTGGGCGGAGCGCACCAGGCCCCACACCGCCGCGCACGCCAGACCGGGCACCTCCTCCTCGCCTACCGCCACCGCGCGCTCGGTCACCAGCGCCAGGCGCGAGCCGGCGAAGCGCTCGTCCTCCAGCCACTCCTGCAGCAGCTCCAGCACCTCGCGAGCGGCGCCGTGCGCCATGCCCGCCACGTCGCTGTCCGTTGCCGGCCCCGCGCCGCCATCCGCTCGCTCCACCACGTCCGCCGCAGGCCCCACACTGCTCGCAGCTCGCTCCACACCGTCCGCCGCCGGAGCCACAGCTATCCACATGGCCTCCGGCACTTGCTCGCCGCCGGCGGCCACCTCCTCCAGCGGCAATAGATCCACGGCCTCCGCGCTCTCCGCGGCGACCGCGAGCGGCGCCCACTCGACCCCGAACAGCGACTCGCGGTAGCCCTCCCGCGCATCCGCCAGCCGCTCCCGCGCGAGCGGGCGCAGCAGCAGCGAATCGACGGCAAGGACCGGCTCGCCCGCCTCGTCGACCGCCAGCAGCGTCACCGCCCCGGCGGTCGTGGGCGCGAGGCGCACGCGCAGCAGCGAGGCGCCCACGGCGTGCAGGCGCGCGCCGCTCCAGGCGAACGGCAGCAGCGGCCCGCGCTCGGGGTCGTCGGCCTCGGCGACGGCACCGGCGCTCGGGCTCAGCGCGAGCGCGTGCAGCGCTGCGTCGAGCAGCGCCGGGTGGTGGGCGAACGCACCGGCGCGCTCGTGCTCCTCGGACGGCAGCTCGACCTCGGCGAACACCTCCTCGCCGCGTCGCCACGCGCCCCGCAGGCCCTGGAAGCGGGGGCCGTATTCCAGGCCGATCGCCGCCAGCCCGTCGTACAGCTCCCCAATCTCGACGCTCGCCGCGCCGGCCGGCGGCCACGTCCGTAGCTCGGCGGCCGCCGCGTGAGCGGCTCGGAGCGCGTGCGCCGCGTCGGCCGTGTCGGCCGTGTCGTCCACCGAGAGCACTCCCTCGGCGTGGCGCACCCACGGCGCCTGCGCGGGGGCGCCCGCGATCGCGTCCTGCGCCGCGCGTGAGTAGATGCCGACCGTGCGCGTGGACGGGAGCGAGTCGTCAGGCTCGCCGACCGCGACCTGCAGCTGGATCGCCTCGCCCTCGCGCAGTGCCAGCGGCGCCTGCAGCGTCAGCTCCCGCAGCAGCTCGCAGCCGAGCTGCGCGCCGGCGTGCAGCGCCAGCTCCAGCAGCGCCGTGCCCGGCAACAGCGCGACGCCGGCGACGGCGTGGTCGGCCAGCCACGGATGCGTCTGGAGCGACAGCCGCCCGGTGAACAGCCATCCCTCGCCGTCGGCGAGCGCCACCGCGGCGCCCAGCAGCGGGTGGCCGGCGGGCGCCTGCCCGACGGCGGTAACGTCGCCGGCGGGGCGGGCGCTGCGCAGCCAGAAGCGCTCGCGCTGGAAGGCGTACGGGGGGAGGTCCAGCGGGCGCGCGCCGGCGCCGTCGAAGAGCCGCGCCCAATCGACGCGCGCGCCCCGCGCCCAGGCGCCCGCCAGGCCGGCGAGCAGCGCGCGAGCCTCGGGCTGCCCGGGGCGCAGCAGCGGCGCCGCGACGATCGGGTCCACGTCCACACCGCGCGCGCCACCCTCCGCGCGCACGTCGTGCCGGTCGCGATCGCCCACACACTCCCCCACCATCGCGCTCAGCGCCCCCTCCGGCCCGAGCTCCAGGAAGCCGCGCACGCCCTCCCCGTGCAGCCACCGCACACCGTCCGCGAACCGCACCGGCTCACGCACATGACGCACCCAATACGCCGCGCTGCACAACTCCTCGCCCGAGGCCAGGCCACCCGACAGATTCGATATCAGCGGAATCCGCGGCTCGCCGAACGACACCCGCTCCGCGATCCGCTCGAACTCCTCCAACATCCCATCCATCCGCGGCGAGTGAAAAGCGTGCGAGACCCGCAGCCGCTTGGTGCGCGTGCCCCGCCCGTCCCACAGGCGCTGCAGCTCGAACACCGCGTCCTCGTCGCCGGAGACGACCACCGAGCCGGGGGCGTTGACCGCCGCGAGCGCCACCCGGCTCTCCCAAGCGTCGAGCGCGGCGAGCGACTCCAGCACCTCCGCCTCGGGCGCGCCGACCGCGACCATCGCGCCACCCGCCGGCAGCGCGCCCATCAACCGCCCGCGCGCCGCGACCAGCCGGCAGGCGTCCTGGAGCGAGAAGACGCCGGCGACGTGCGCGGCCGCCAGCTCCCCGACGGAGTGGCCGAGCAGGAAGTCGGGGCGCACGCCCAACGTCTCGACCAGGCGATACAGCGCGACCTCCAGCGCGAACAGGGCGGGCTGCGCGAGCTCGGTCCCGTCCAGTGCGCGCTCCTCGGCGTCCGCTTCTGCGAACACGAGCGCCCGCAGCGAGCAGCCGAGCTCGCGGTCGAAGTGAGCGCACGCCTCGTCGAAGGCTGCGCGGAAGACCGGGAACTCGGAGTGCAGATCGCGGCCCATGCCGACCCGCTGGGCGCCCTGGCCGGTGAACAGGAAGGCCAGCCGGCTAGCCTGCGCGACCCCCCGCACCACGTCGTGGTTCGACGCCTGGTCTTCGGCGAGACCGGCGAGGCCCTCCAGCAGCTCCTCGCGGCTCTCGCCGAGCACGACCGCACGGTCCTCCAGCAGTGGGCGGCCCGTGAGGGAGAGGGCGACATCCACCGGGTC
>CAYNGQ010000215.1:0-8648 GCA_964396735.1 uncultured Solirubrobacteraceae bacterium
CGATCGAGAAGCTCGCGGATTCGTGCACCGCCAGGGAAGGAAGCGTGCACCTCACCTCGGGGCCCGGGGCTGTCGTTCGCCGTCGATGCCCCGCAGGCGGTAGCGTTGTGGTTAGTTCGACGGGTTCGCACCCTGGGCTCCCCGACACGAACGTCAGCCCCGCGGGCAGGGGGTCTGAGACAACGACGTTCGCGGCGGTATTCGGGCCTTTGTTGGTGACCTTCAGCGTGAACGTCTCGTCGGTGCCGGGGGTCGCGGGGTCGGGGGTGGCGGTCTTTTCGATCTGCAGGTCGGCGTTTTCTGCGAACTGCACGGTCGCGGGACCCGGTGGGTTGATGCCGATTTCTTCGGAGATGTTCGCCGGGCCGTCGGTGTAGGTGCCCGCGGTTGCGGAGGTGACGTTGACGTTGACGGTGCAGTAGTTCATTTCCGCGGCGAGGCTCCCTTTCACCGCGATCGTGCCTCCACCGGCGGTGGCGGTCACGGTCGTCGGGGAGGCGCATGTGCTCGACGCCGCCGCCGGGCTCGCCACGACCAGGCCGGCGGGGAGCGCGTCCTTGAACGACCAGCCTTCCTTCGCCGCGAGCTCGCTCGTGTTCGTGATCGTGAACGTCAACAGCGAGGTTTCGCCCACGTTCAGCACGCTCGGGCTGAACGACTTGTCCAGCTGTGGCGTGGCGTCGAGGACCTCGATGTTGTCGAACGATGCGTCATTGCCGTTTTCACTGGTCTGCCCGTTTCTCATCCTGATACCGAGCGCGGAGCCGCTGAACAGCGTGGCGTCGTTGCCGGCGAAGCTGCCGGCCTTGAAGGGTTCCGAGGGCTTGGTCCCCAACTTTGGCGGTTCAAAGGTTTCTGCGTTCTTGTCGGTGCATGGATCGATCGGGCTGGTGAATGTAGGGGTTTCGAGCGACCCGCTGAGGAGATAGAACTTGAATTCCGCGTGGCTATGTTTGCAGTTGGTCTCGGCCGCATCGACTGAGAACGTGATGAACCGGGTACTCGCGGCAAGCGAGATCGGCGTCACGGTTTCGAATTGCACCGAGTTTGCCGGCAGCGTGCCGCCGCCATCGGTGTAAGCCGTCACGGCATGATTCGTCGTCGGGTTCACGCCCCTGAGCTTTCCCAGTACCCACGCCATCTGCCGCACCCTGTCAAAAGCCACTTCTTCACAGTCGGTCGCTTTGGTCCGTTCGTTGCTTTCGAACTCCACGATCTGGCCGTCGCAGTTCTTCAAGAACCGCGAGGCAGCCGTGTACTTCTTCAGCAACGGCGGCGCGCCCGTGTATGCCGTAAGCGAGACCGGCGTCCTTCCGACCCCATTCTCGAAGTTCTCGGAGTAAACGACTGCAGGAGGTTGCGGCACACCCGGATTCCCAGGCACCGCCTGCGCCCCCGTCGTCAAGACACTGAGCCCAAGTAGAAGCACAACGGTGAGGAGGATGCCCGCTTGCCGGCCGCGCGACCGTAGCGAGCCGTATCGACCACTGGGCGACACGCGGGCCTTCAGCATGTCCGCCTCACCGCAGTCGATGCAGGTCTGTCCCGTTGTGTCTCCCCTGGTAGCAGGCAGTGACCCCGATCCCCCTTCCTGGGGGGGGACCAAGACTGAATCATCACAACGACTGGAATCAGGGTAGCGCTTTCGTAGCATGGATGTCAACTGCTTGGACGAAATGTTCTGGATGCCACCACCAGCACCCGCAAAAACGGTGGTAGCTTGAAAAACGTCGTCTATGTATGCCGAGGAGAAGACGGTGAGAATGCTGCTTCGGTGCCTGGTCCTGCTGCTCACCTGCGGCGCGCTTGAGCTGACCGGCGTCGCCTTCTCCCTCGCTGCGCCGGCCCCCACCTGCGGCACCCACGCCGGTACCGCGACTGAGACGGCCGTGGGCCGGCCGACGAACAAGCTCGCCTGGCGCGCGAAGCTCCTCGAACCAGCCGAGGCCTACAGCAAACTCTCCCGGGCCGGCGCGCCCCGCCGCGGCTTCCTGACCCAATCCTCGCCCTCGTGGCTGCTCGTGCTCGCCGCCGCCCGCGATCAGGAGGGACGCTGCTGGGTAGAGGTGCGCCTCCCCGAACGCCCCAACGACGCGGCCGCCTGGATCGACAGCGAACCACTACTGCTACGCCCCACCGCCTGGAGGATCGACATCTCGCTCGCCACCCGCACCCTCACACTCGACCACGCCGACATCGCGACGCGACGCATCAGGGTCGTGATCGGAGCGCCCGCCACCCCCACACCCACAGGACTCTTCGCGATCATCGGCGCCTGGCGCTCACCGCCCAACGCGTTCCTCGGCTCATGGATACTGGCGCTCACCGCACACAGCGACGTGCTGCATGAATTCGACGGCGGCGACGGGCGCATCGGTATCCACGGCCGCGGCGGGTCAAGCCTGCTCGACCCGCTCGACTCCGCCCGTAGCCACGGCTGCATCCGCCTCGCAAACACTGCAATCGACTGGCTCGTACACACAATCGGCCCAGGCCAACTACCCGGCACACCCGTCCAGATCAACAAAAGGAACCACGATGATCGAACGAATCGACGACATGCCCCCAGGCACGATCGGCTTCCGCGCCAAAGGCAAGCTCACCCGCGATGACTACCGCAACATCCTCGAGCCGGTCCTGCGCGAAGCGGCAGAGTCAGGCGAAATCCGCATGCTGTTCGCCATCACGGCCTTCGAGGGGCTCGAGCCCGCGGCCTGGTTCGACGACATCAAGACCGGGCTCGGGCTCGGCATCGGACACCACTCCGCATGGAAGCGCTCGGCGATCGTCACCGACGTGGAGTGGATAGGGAAGGCGTACAAGATGTTCGCCTGGATGACCCCAGGCGAAGTCAAGGTATACAGCCCGGTGCAGCTGGAGGACGCCAAGAGCTGGGTCGCCGCCTAAACACACCGCCGGTCGGTCTCGTTCCCGGCCCAGCACGGCGCGCGCCGCGATCGCGCGGGCGTTGAGCGGATTGACCGCCCAGGGCGGTTTGGCCAGCCGATGAAACCCGAGCCAAGGAGCGGCGATTCGCCGAACAATCGAACTGGCCCGTCTTGCGCAATCGTCTGATTGGTGTAAGGTGCCGGCCGTGGGCGGTGAGCGCGTGAAGATCCTCTCGATCGACGGCGGTGGCATCCGCGGGATCATCCCGGCCGTTGTGCTTGCGGAGATCGAGCGGCGGACCGGGCGTCGCGCGTGCGAGCTGTTCGACCTGATCGCGGGCACCTCGACGGGTGGCATCGTCGCGCTGGGTGTCACGGTGCCCGACCCGAAGGAGAGGGAGCGCCCGTGGTGGAGCGCACAGGACCTTGTGGGGATGTACGAAGAGGAGGGGCCGAAGATCTTCCACCACTCGCTGCTGCGCACGATTGAGACCGTCGATGGGCTGTGCGGAGCGAAATACGACGCGAGCGGCCTGGAAATGGCGCTCGCGTCGTACCTGGGCAAAGCGCGTCTGCCGCAGGCGCTCACCGACGTGCTGATCACCTCCTACGACATCCAGCGCCACGAACCATTCTTCTTCAAGAGCTTCGCGCCCGGCCCCCATCCCGTCACGACCGCGCCGCGCGAGGGCGTCCCGCGTGACACTGAAGTGCCGCCGCAGCCGGCGGACTATCCGATGAGGACGGTCGGCCGCGCGACCTCAGCCGCGCCGACGTACTTCGAGCCCGCGGACGTGCCCGCCGTGGACCCGCCACCGGAGGGGCCACGGGACTACGTGCTCGTCGACGGCGGCACGTTCGCCAACAACCCCGCGATGTGCGCGTACGCCGAGGTTGCCCGCAACCACCCGGGTGCCGAGCAGCTGATCGTCTCGCTCGGCACCGGGCGCTTGACAGAATCGATCTCCTACAAGCAGGCTCGGCGGTGGGGGCTCATCCAGTGGGCGCACCCGCTGCTGGACGTGATGATGGACGGCGCGAGCGCCGCGGTCGATTATCAGCTCGACGAGCTGCTCGGGGCCGACCGGGGTCACTACCGCCTGCAGACCGTGCTTGTGGGCGTCAACGGCAGCCTCGACGACGCGAGCCCAGCGAACATCAAAGCGCTGCGCAAACTCGCCGAAGAATTCCTCGTGCGCAACGCCGCGCGGGTGGAGCAGGTGTGCGAACGCCTCACGGCGAGCCCCTGACGGCTCTCCGTACAACCGACGACTGCAGGTGCTCCATGACTCACGCCGGGCGCCCGCGCGTGGGGGTGCCGGCGTGCGCCAGCTGGCGGGGCGTGCACGCCGGCATCCGCATGCGCTCCACCGCCTGGCGGGCCTTCTGGCTGAACGCCAGCCGCATGTTGACCTCCGCCTGGCGGAGGTGCGCGTCGGGGAGCGACTCGATCGCCAGTAGTCGCTTGCAGGCTCGGATGGAGGCGTCGAGCTCGCCGCACCAGTAGGCGGCGACGGAATGCTGGAACAGCAGCCCCCACCGGTAAACCCACGGCTCGACGAACAGGACGTCCTCCGGTACCGCCAGCCCGCCGGCGCTGGCCGCCAGCGCGGTGAAGCGGTGGGCGGTGTGATGCTGGCGACGGTCGAGCAGTCCCGCCACCAGATCGTGCACGGCCTCCAGCCGCGACGGGCGCGCCTCCCAAGCGGCCAGGAACGCGGCGCTGGCGCGCGGCCATTCACCCAGCTCGGCGCTGAGGCGCCCGACCTGACGCCAGGCGCAGCACACCTCCTCCTCCCAGCCGCCCATCCCCGCGCGCCGCTCGTACAGGTCGCGCGCGGCGGCGAGCGCCCCGATGTCGCCAGTTTGCGTGCCGAGATCGCGCTGGGTTTGAGCGAAATAGAACATGGCCCGCTCGTTATCGGGGTGTTCTCGCAGCTCCGCCCGCAGCAGCGCGCGATCGCGCTCGAACTTGTCAGCCTTGCTGCCGCCGTCACCGTGGTCGTCGATCGCCAGTGCGTCGAGGCGCTCGACCGTGCGCTCCACGTCCAGGCAGGACAGGTACTCGTGGGTAGCACCCACATAGCGCCAGCGCAAATCGCCGCGTACGAGGCGCTTGTTGCGATAGTCGAAGCGCTCGTCGCCCTGGCGCAGCATGTACGCGTCGGCCGTCAGCCTGCCCAGCGGCGCGCTCTGCACGACGGTCATGTCGGCGTCGATCAACAGCAGATAGTCGGCTCTGCCAGCCGCCAGCTCCATCAGCATGCTGCGGTTGTGCCCGAAGTCGACCCACTCGTGCTGGTGAAGCTCTCCGGGTATGTCCTCCAGCTCGCGTGCGATCAGCTCCCGCGTGCCGTCGCTGGAGCCGGTGTCGCAGATCACCCAGCAGTCGATCAGGCCTCGGCACGAGCGCAAGCAGCGCGCCAGCACGCCGGTCTCGTTCTTGACGATCATGCACAGACAGATCGTGGGACGTGCGCCGCTCATCGAGCTCACCGCCCCACGTAGCGCACGTGACCGTCGCCGTCGCTCTCGGTGACGGCAAACGGATAGCGCCTGTCGCCTACCGCTGCCGTGCACGTGAACGCCAGCCCCCGCCGCTGCAATACCTCCGATGGGCATGCCACGCGTGCGCGCAACCCTCGCTGGGTGTTGATCGAGGCGGCGATCGACTGCTCCACCCGCCGCGTATCGAGCGTCTGCAGCGGGGCATCGTCGCCATAGCTGACATGGCCGCCTCCATCCACCTCGGTGACGTACACCGGGTAGGAGCCGACGCTCAGATTGGCGGTACACGCAAACCGGTGCCCCAGCCGCTGGGGAACGTGCGCGGGACAGCTGACGAGTGTGTACACGTGGTGTCCGGTGAGGATCGACCCCGCGATCGCGCGCTCCAGCTTGACGGTGTCGAGCGTAGCCGTGCTGGCGCTCGAACCGCAGCCAGCGAGTGCCGCGAGCGCGAGTAGCGTGGCGGTGATCATCACTGCCGCCGCGCCGGGGTGGTGGCTGGTTGGTGTGTGTCTCGGACCTCCTGGCATGTGCTTAGGACCTCCATATCCGCGGTTGTGGGGTGACCTTGTTTACCTCGATAGAGGAATCCATAAACACGAAAAGCTTCAGCTAGTCATTACGTCCACTCGGACTCATTTTCAGTGAGAAAGCGCGCGCCGCTGTGTCCCACCGAGTGCGTATCCGTATACGCAAAGTCAAGCCCTTAACAACTCAAAGCCCCTCAAAGGAGTGCGTGAACAGATGAGCTCGAGCAACGTGCGTGAGCGTGTGGCCAGGGTGGGAGTCCGTGTGCTGGGCGGCGGCGTGGTAGGTGCGCTGGCGCTCGGCGGCGGTCCCGCTGAGGCGGCAAAGACGCGGTCGCACGGCAACCACGATGCACATGGCCGTACTGCGAAGGCGAAGCCAAAGGGGAAGTCGGGCCCGGCTAACGGTCCGGCCGGACCGCGCGGCGCAACCGGCCCGCAGGGTCAACCCGGCCCCGCCGGTCCGCAGGGCGTCGTCGGTCCCGCGGGTCCGCAGGGGGGGATCGGTGCGACCGGCTCCCAGGGTGCGCCAGGTGCGACGGGACCTCAAGGTGTGACCGGCCTCCAAGGTGTGACCGGCCCCCAGGGTGTCGCGGGTGCCACTGGCGCCACTGGGCCCGTCGGCGCCACCGGTCTGCAGGGTGCGACGGGCGCCACAGGTGCGACTGGCGCCACGGGCCCGCAAGGGCCGCAGGGCGCGACCGGATCCGCGGGCGCCACGGGCTCCCAGGGTGTGGCCGGCGCTACGGGCTCGCAGGGAGCGACTGGCGCCCAGGGTGCAACGGGTGCCACGGGCTCGCAGGGAGCCACCGGCGGGCAAGGGCCGCAGGGCGCGACCGGTGCCACGGGCCCTCAGGGCGATACCGGCGCGCAGGGTGCGACTGGCGCCACTGGCCCCCAGGGTGCGACCGGCGCGCAGGGCGTAGCCGGGGCCACGGGTGCTCAGGGCGATACCGGCCCTCAGGGTGCCACGGGCGCGCAGGGTGCGACGGGCGCCACCGGCTCCCAGGGCGCGACCGGCGCGACCGGCGTGGCTGGTGCCACGGGTGCCCAGGGTGCGACCGGTGCCGCTGGGGCGACCGGGCCACAAGGTCCACCCGTCGACTTCAGGGGTACCTGGGAAAACGGGCACATCTACGCGGTGGGCGACGCGGTCTCCTTCAATGGCTCCTCGTACGTGTCGCTCGAACCAAGCAACCAGGGCAACAACCCGGCGACGAACCCATCGTCGTGGGCGCTGCTGGCCGAACGTGGCGCGACGGGCCCGCAAGGGGCAGTCGGTCCCGCCGGCCTCACTGGCACCACCGGGGCCACCGGCGCGACCGGTGCCGGCGGCTCGGTCGGTCCGACGGGTGCGACCGGCGCCACCGGCTCGGCGGGTGCCACCGGGGCCACCGGTGCGACCGGGGTCACCGGTGCGACCGGCCCGCAGGGGCCGCCGGTGACGTTCAAAGGTGCGTGGAGCCCCACGGAAACGTACGCACTGGGCGAAGCGGTGTCGTTTGGAGGCTCGTCGTATGTGTCGCTGACGGCGGGCAATTTGGGCAACGACCCGGCAACCGACCCGGCCGCGTGGGGTCTGCTCGCCGCCAAGGGCGCTACCGGTGCGACGGGTGCCACCGGCCCGGCCGGCGAAACCGGTCCCACCGGTCCGACGGGAGCGACGGGTGCGACGGGCGCCGCTGGCCCGGTGGGTGTCACCGGCGCCACCGGCTCGGCAGGCGAAACCGGTCCCTCTGGTCCGACGGGTGCGACTGGCGCCGCTGGCCCGGTGGGTGCCACCGGTGCCACCGGCCCGGCCGGCCCGACTGGTGCCACCGGTGCGGCAGGCCCCGACGGAGCGGGTCTGGACGTGGTCGACAAGTTCTCGGCCGGCGGCGTCTCCACGAACGTGGTGGGCGAAGCCCCGAGCGAAGTGACGCACACATCCGAAGGCAAGTACACAGTGACGTTCGCAAGCGGTGAAAACCTCAACGCCTGCGCGGTGGTGGCCTCCTCCAACGAAACGGCCACCCCGCACTTGGTGGAGGCCGCGGCGACCGGTGAACACCAGATCACGGTGCGCACCTACGAAGGCGCCACGCTGAAGGACACCGCCTTCGCATTGATGGTCAGCTGCCCGTAGCGGCGGCGTCGTGTTTCCTGGCGGCGGGCCCGAGCGCCCGCCGCCACGGACGCGATGATCCGCAAAGCGGACACCGCGGACCACCACGGCGGCGAGCAGTCGCCGGGCGTCGAGTAGCCCCAACTTCCGACGAGCTTGTCCGGGGCTCCCGGCAAGCGCGGCCCGGTCACCGCGTCCGGCCCTCGACGTACCTTGCCTGCGTGAGGTTCCTCGAGGAGACAGACCTTTCCGGCCGGATCCGTCTGGATGACGACCTCGTGATCCAGGCCGACAATGCCGAGGTGCTCCCGGCTCTCGACAGCGGCGCGTTCGACCTGATCTACATCGATCCGCCGTTCAACACCGGCCGCACTCGAGTTCGCAGGGAGGTCTCGGTGACCCCCGATCCGGAGGGCGATCGCGTGGGTTTCGCCGGTCGCCGCTACGCCACCACCGCGCTTGCCGCGCGCGCGTACGCCGACGTGTTCGACGACTATCTGGGGTTCATCGCCCCGCGGCTCGAGGAGGCTCGCCGGCTGCTGGCCTCCCACGGGACCCTCTATTTTCATATCGACTACCGCGAGGCGCACTACTGCAAGATCCTGCTCGACCAGATCTTCG
>CAYNGQ010000216.1:0-2554 GCA_964396735.1 uncultured Solirubrobacteraceae bacterium
TAGGGGAGGCGCCCGGAGAGCAACTGGTAGGAGACGACCCCGAGCGCGTACAGGTCCGCGGGGGGCCCGGCCTCCTCGCCGCGCGCCTGCTCGGGGGCGAGGTACGCGGCGGTGCCGAGCACCGAGCCGACCTGCGTGATGCTCGACTGCTCGGTGGCCTTGGCGATGCCGAAGTCGGCGAGCTTCACCTCGCCGTCCCGCGAGCGCAGCAGGTTGCCGGGCTTGACGTCGCGGTGCACCACCCCGTGGCGGTGGGCGTAGAAGAGGCCCTCACACGCCTGCTCGATGATCGGCGCGGCCTCGTCCACCTCGACCCACCCCTGGTCGCGCAGGATCTCCGCGCACGACTGGCCCTCGATGTACTCCATCACGATGAAGTGCTGGTGGGCGCGCTCGTCGAGGCCGGAGTCGAACACCTGCACGATGTTGGGGTGCACCAGTCGCGCCGCCGCCTGCGCCTCGCGCTGGAAGCGGGAGACGAACGTGGGATCCTCGGCGAGGTGCTCGGCGAGCAGCTTCACCGCGACGCGGCGCTCCAGGCGCAGGTCGAAGGCGAGGTGCACGGTGGACATGCCCCCGTAGCCCAAGCGGCTCTCCAGGCGGTAGCGCCCGGCGATCTCCATTGTGCTCATCGGCTGCGGCTCCGGCGTGGGCTTGGGATCACCATGTTGCTCATTGGCTGCGGTTGTGCCCGCGGCTCAGCTTCCGTCTCGCGGATGGTGCGTCGAACGCAGGCGCGGCTGGAACGATCGGCATTGACTCACTGCCCGCTCCCGCCGCTGCCCGTGCCTCCGCTGGGCCCCACGGCTCCGCCGTTGTTGGCGCCTTCCGCGGCTTCGCCGCTGCCCAGCCCTCCCTGGCCGCTGCCGGCGGCGCCTTCTCCGGCGTTGCCTTCGCTGCCACCCACTTCCGGCGAAGTGCCGCCTTCCACGCCGGAGCTCGGGGTGGTGCCGGTTGGCGCGGTGCTGGTGCCCGTGCTGGTGGATGTCGGTGGAGTGGTGCTGGTGGGTGGGGTTGTGGTCGTGGTTTTGGTTGTGGCGGGGGGAGTCGTGGTGGTAGAGGTCGATTCGCCGGTCGTGGTGGTCTGGGCGAGCGGTTCGGCGCAGAGTTCGAGGGCCAGTGTCTGCAGGTGGGAGATGCCTTCCCGCAGCTTTGCGCGCAGACCGGCGTTGACGCTCGCCGGCAGCGCCTGGAAGTCGTGTTCGGTGGTGCTCAGTGCCGCCTTGGTGGGCGCGCAGTTGCCGCCGCCTTGCGACGCGGCCCGTTCAACTGCTTGGAAGTCGGCGACCAGCGGCCCGGCGTTCTCCGAGGGGATCAGCCCTACGCCGGAGCTGCCGCAGGAGACGAGCACGGCCGCGCCCGCGCCGAGTAGGCCGGCGGGCAGGAGACGCGTGAGCATGTGCAAGAGCGAGCCGCGGCGTCCTCCTAGGCGGGAGTCGCCAAATCGTTGGGTGGCGCTGGTGGAATCGGGGCGGCGCACCGTCACTGACCGTACTCCAGCCGCTCGGCGAGCGAGTCGGGTAGCCGCGCGGCGCGGATCGCCGCCGAGGCGCCGGCGATGTCGTAGGGGGTGCGCCGGTAGGAGGCAGTCCAGTTGTCGCTATCGAGCAACAGCCACGCCGCCCGCGGGTCGCCGTCGCGGGGTTGACCGACGCTGCCGGGGTTGAGCAACCACTCGCCGTCGCCGAGGTTGAGCTCGGTTCCGTCGCGGTGCGGCCCGCCGCTGGCCAACTGGCCGGGGATGCGCCCGAACGAGAGCGCGACGTGCGAGTGCCCGATCAACCCGACGCGCTCGCGCAGGCGATCGAGGCAGAGTTCGGCGAGCAGCGTGGAGAGCACGTACTCCCACACCGGATCGCGGGGGCTGGCGTGGTAGAGCCCGACCGGGCCCTCGTGACCCTCGGAGCGCAGTCCGGCGAGAAACGAGCGGCTGCCGGGGTCGAGCACCTCCTGCGTCCATTGCAGCGAGAGCGAGGCGCCGCGCGAGAAGTCGGACAGCGGCAGCTCGCCGATCGCGGCGAGATCGTGGTTGCCGGCGAGGCACACCGCGGCGTGCTCGCGGGCGAGCGCCACGCAGGCATCCGGGTCGCCGCCGTAGCCGACGAGGTCGCCGAGGCACCACAGCTCGGCGGCGTCGCTCGCGGCGACGTCCTGGAGCACCGCCTCGAAGGCGTGCCGGTTGCCGTGGATGTCAGAGACGATCGCGACCTTCATCGTTGCAGGGTAGGAGCCTCGCGCATTCGCGGCGGTTCCGCGTCCGGCGACTCAGGTCTCCTCGCCGTCTCCCGCTTCCTCGCCCCCATACTCGGGCAGGTTCTTGATGCCCTCGCGGGTGCGCCACTTGGAGTAGTTGTCCTCCATCGCGTCGATCAGCTCGCGCATGAAGCGCGGGGAGAGGTTGACGCGGGAGACGACCACGCCGGGGACCTCTTCGGCCTCGACCTCGTGGTCGACACGGGCGAAGGTCACCGTGAACTCGTAGTCGGAGTGGCTGACATTGGCGAAGTTGGCGTATACGCCCCCCATGATCTCGGGGGAGAGGTGGATGTTTATG
>CAYNGQ010000217.1:0-2222 GCA_964396735.1 uncultured Solirubrobacteraceae bacterium
AACCTCGGCGTCGCGGGCGCTCCGCAGAACCTGCCGGGGCTGAGCGAAATTCCCCACATCCTGCGTGGCATCATCGCCCGCCACCCCCACGACGCGGATCGCGCCCAGCTGGAACGGCTGGCGGAGTTCTCGGAATTCGCCGCCCAGAACCTGGGGGTCAGCCACGAGGTGCTGAGCACCGTCAGCCAGCCGATTCAGGTCACCAACACCTACCTGCATGGCGGTCGCACACCGCTCGATGCCTACGCGGTGGTCGTCGCTGTGAGCATCTCGCTGATGTTCGTCTGCGTGCTGCTCGCCGCCGGCGGGATCGCGCTGGAGCGCGAAGAGCACACGCTCGCGCGGCTGGTGAGAACCTCCCCCAACCCCTCCTCCACCACCACCTCGGTCCCGCTCCGCCGCGGCGGGGGCGCGCTGATCACACGCGAGTCGCTGATCGCGCAGAAGCTGCTGCTGGCGGCGGGCTGCGCGCTGGTGGTGGCGTTCGCGATGCTCGCCGGGATCGGGGCGTTTGTGGGCCTCGAATGGGGTCGCGTCGGTCAGTGGCTGGCGGCGCTGGCGCTCGGCGGGCTCGCGTTCGCGGCGCTGGGAGTGGCGATCGGCGCGCTGGCCCGCGAGGTGCGCGCGGCCTCGCTGCTCTCTTTCCTGCTGTCGCTGCCGCTCGCCTTCCTCGCGCTCGTGCCAGCCGGCGCGGTGGCGAGCGGGCTGTACGACGTGATTCGCGCGATCTCGTTCGTGTTTCCCTACAAGGCTGCCCTCGAGGCGCTCGACGCCGCCGTCAACCGCTCCTCGCCGGGCCTTGGGATCTCGCTCGTTCACCTCCTGGGGTTGACCGCGCTGTTCGCGGTTCTCGCGCGCCTCGGACTGCGACGGCTGGATTGACGCGCGCTTTCGCCTCGCCTCGCGGCGCTGGGAGGTGTCGAGCGGTCTCCTTGCGAGGGGTATCCTCGATGGGTGATGGCTTTCCCCCAGACGCGCATGCGCAGGCTGCGCGCCTCCTCGGCGCTGCGCGGCCTGGTGCGCGAGACCGACCTGCGCGCGGGGCAACTCGTGCTGCCGCTGTTCGTCGAGGAGCGCCCACCCAACGCCACCGGCAGTCTCGGAGCCGCCACCGGCGACGAGGCTCAGGCGGCGCTGCCGGAGCTCGCGCGGCTTTCGCTCTCGGCCGCGGTTGCGGACGCGCGCGCGGCGGCAGGGCTCGGAATCGGGGGGGTGCTCCTGTTCGGGATCCCCGCCGAGAAGGACGCGCAGGGCTCCTCGGCGTGGGACGAGGAGGGCGTGGTGCAGCTGTGCGTGCGAGCGCTCAAGCAGGAGCTGCCCGAATTGCCGGTGATCACGGACGTATGCCTCTGCGAGTACACCGACCACGGCCACTGTGGCGTGCTGGACGAGCGCTCGCGCGTGGACAACGACGCCTCGGTGGAACTGCTGGCGCGCACCGCCGTCAGCCACGCGCGCGCCGGCGCCGACATCGTGGCGCCCTCGGACATGATGGACGGCCGCGTGGGGGCGATCCGCGCGGAGCTGGACAATGAGGGCTTTGCCGACACCCCGATCCTCGCCTACGCGGCGA
Organism: uncultured Solirubrobacteraceae bacterium; assembly: GCA_964396735.1. Taxonomy (GTDB): domain Bacteria; phylum Actinomycetota; class Thermoleophilia; order Solirubrobacterales; family Solirubrobacteraceae; genus Palsa-744. Next base: position 1,574 of record CAYNGQ010000217.1, read on the forward strand.
AGTTCGCCTCCGCCTTCTACGGCCCCTTCCGCGATGCCGCCGGCTCGGCCCCGGCGTTCGGTGACCGCCGCGGTTACCAGCTCGACCCCGCCAACGGCCGCGAGGCGCTGCGTGAGACGCTGCTCGACGTGCAGGAGGGGGCGGACATGGTGATGGTCAAGCCCGCCCTTGCCTACGGCGATCTGATCGGCGCGGTGCGAGGAGAGACGCGTCTGCCGGTGGCCGCCTACAACGTGAGCGGGGAGTATGCGATGGTCAAGGCCGCCGCCGCGGCGGGGCACATCGACGAGCGCGCCACGGTGCTCGAGATCCTCACCTCGTTGCGCCGCGCGGGCGCGGACGTCATCATCACCTACCACGCGAAGGACGCGGCAAGATGGCTGAGCCAGTAGAGACACCCGTGCAACCACCCACCTCCCCGCCGGCGGCGAGCTTCTCACGACCGCCGACAGCTCGTTCCTCGGGGATCGATCGCGCGAGTGCCGCCACGGGGCGGGCGGGCCCCAAGACACGCAGCCGTGCCGAGGGCGCGGCCGTCGCGCTCGACGAGCTCGACCGCAAGCTGCTCAACCTGATGCAGGGCAGCTTCCCGCTGGAGCCCCGGCCCTACGCGGCGGTGGCCCGGGAGGCGGGGATTCCCGAAGAGCAG
>CAYNGQ010000218.1:0-5233 GCA_964396735.1 uncultured Solirubrobacteraceae bacterium
GCGAAGTTGCGGAAGCTCGACTCGCGATCGGTGCGAAAGTCGCGGATCGCCTTGTAGAGACCGACGAGGCCCTCCTGGATGAGATCGTCGGAGTCTCCCCCGGCGAGGAAGTAGGAGGAGGCCTTCAACCGCACGAAGCCGTGGTAGCGGCGCACGAGGCGGTCGTAGGCGGTGCGGTCGCCCTGCTTCGCAAGGGCGATCAGGAAACCATCGTCAACCTTGACCTCAGATTGAGGGTTACGGGAGATACGTGCCACGAGCTAGACCTTTCTCGGGCTGCGCGCAGCCCGGATCGCTCAGTGGCGCACTCCTCCCCCGGCGCCAACGACTATTTGGAATCAACTTGGGAATCGACTGCAACTACTTGGCAATCAACTGCGGGACCAACCAACGGTGGCAAATCAAATCCACCGCAGAACAACCAACGACGGGAAATCCGATCGACTGCCTGACAACCAACCTGCAAGAAGTCAAACCACTGCCACCAACTGCAATTCTACTCCACTCCAACCGCCGAATCGACCACGGCTCAAGCTGAGGTTCAGCGTTATGGATGCGAGATTGGCACAGTTATGACACGTTGTCAAGGGCGCGACGACGATTGTGCAAGATCTCATACAGAATCGCCGCCGCGGCGGCGGAGACGCCGGCCGACTCGACCCGCCCCAGCAGCGGCAGCGCGATCAGCTCATCGCACGCCCCCGCCACGCGCGGACGCAGGCCGCGGCCCTCGCTGCCGAGCACCAGCACCACCCCGCCGCGGTAGTCGGGGCGGTGGTAGGGCGTGGCGGCGCCGGCGCTCGCGCCATACGACCAGCAGCCCGCCTTTTGCGCCTCGCCGAGGAAGTCGGCGAGGTTGCGCACCCGCGCCACCCGCAGGTGCTCGACGGCGCCGGCGGAGGCCTTGCACACCGCGGGGGTGACCTCGGCGGCACGGCGCTCGGGGATCACCACCCCGGTGGCCCCAACGCACTCCGCGGTGCGGCAGATCGAGCCGAGGTTCTGCGGGTCTTGCACCTGGTCGAGCGCCACGATCAGGGGGTCGCCTCCCCCACCTGAGCCTTTGGGGTCTCGGGGACCATGGCCGAGGCTGGAGCCGAAGTCGCCGCCGGGGTGCCCACCGGGGCCGCCGCCGAAGTCGCCGCTGGGGCTCCCACTGGAGCCGCCAGAGCCACCACCACCACTCATGAGCAGCTCGTCGGCGGAGACGTACGGGTAGCCCCCCACCTCCGCGCAGATCCCCTGGTGGGCGCCTGAGCCGCAGCGCCGGGCGATCTCCTCGGGGGTGGCAGTGCGCACCGCCACGCCCTCCAACCACGGCTCCCGGGCAGCGCCGGGGGTCGCCCACACCCCGCGCAGCGTGTGTGCGCGACGACCGCGCAGCGCCTCTTTGGTGGGATTGCGTCCGTAGACGATCACAGCGGCAGCAGCTGGAACCCGTCGGCCACGTCGCGGACCTCCCAGCCCATCGCGGCGATCTCGTCGCGCAGCCGGTCGGAGGCCGCGAAGTCGCGCAGCGAGCGAGCGGTCATGCGCTCTTCGGCCATCCTGCGTACCTCGGCTGGCGCCTGCTTGGGCGCCTCCAGCAGCGAGTCGAGCCCCAGCACGCCGAGCATCTCACGCAGGTCGGCGTCCCCCCGAACGCCGAGCTGGCCGGCCGCGCGCAGCCACTCGTTGAGCTGAGCCAGGGCGGCCGCCGTGTTGAAGTCGTCGGCGAGCGCGTCGAAGAAAGCGAGGCGGAAGTGGTCGAGACTCCCCGCTTCGCCCGGATCGCTCGGCGCGGTGGGCCCGGGGCCAAGCTTGCGAGAAGTTTCGCGGATCCGTTTGACGTTGGCGCGCGCCTGCTCGAGGGCCTCTTTGGAGAACGCCAGCGGCTGGCGGTAGTGCCCGGAGATCAGATACATCACCACCGTCTCACGGCCGTACTCACCCAGTAGCTCGTGCAACAGGGCGATGTTGCCGGCCGACTTTGCCATCTTCTCCCCGGTCAGCTGGATCATGCCGTTGTGCATCCAGATTCGCGCCAGCTCCGCGCCGCGGGCGGCGCGCGTCTGAGCCGCCTCGTTCTCGTGGTGGGGGAAGAGCAGGTCGGAGCCGCCGCCGTGGATGTCGAAGCCGACGCCGAGGAACTCCTCCGCCATCGCCGAGCACTCGATGTGCCAGCCCGGCCGCCCGTCCCCCCACGGGGAGGCCCAGTAGGTGTCCTCGCCCTGCTTGCGTGACTTCCACAGCGCGAAATCCAGCGGATCCTCCTTGCGCTCGGCGCCTTCGATGCCCTCGCCTTGATCCATGTTCTGAAGCTGGCGATGGGAGAGGCTGCCGTAGCCGGGGTCGGAGCGTACGCGGAAGTAGACGTCACCCTGGACGCTGTAGGCATGACCGCGATCGATCAGCGCCTGGATGTACTCGATGATCGGCCCGATCGTCTGCGAGGCCAGCGGCTCGTGGTCGGGTCGGCCGAGGCCGAGGGCGTCGGTGTCGGCCTTGTAGTGGGCGGTCATCTCCGCGGCCAACTCGGCGCTTGCACGCCCCAGCGATCGCGCCGCGTCGTAGATCTTGTCGTTGACGTCGGTTACGTTGACGACCAGATTCACCTTGTGGCCCTCGTGCTCCAGAAACCGCTTGAGCAGGCTGAAGATGACGAAGGGGCGGGCGTTGCCGATGTGTATGCGGCTGTAGACGGTGGGCCCGCACGCGTAAATGCCCACGACGCGGTCGGCCTCGCGCGGCCGCAGGGGTTGCAGCCTGCCGCTGCGCGTGTCCTCCAGCTGGATCTGTCGCATTGCGCGCCAACCCTAGCGGAGCGCCGGCGCCAGCCGGACGGCGCGAAGATGCGCGCCCGGGCCCACGGCGGCCAGGCTAACGAGCGCTCAGGCTTGCAACCGCCAGCGCCGCGACTCCCTCGCCGCGACCGACGAAGCCCATGCCCTCGCCGGTGGTCGCCTTCACGTTGACGCGCCCCACCGGCAGATTCAGCGCCAAAGCCAGCCGCTCGCGGATCTCCTGGCGGTGTGGACCGAGCTTCGGAGCCTCCATGATCACCGTGCCGTCGATGTTCTCGACTTCGAAGCCCGCCACGATCACGGTCGTGAGGACCGTCTCCAGCAGCGCGAGCGAATCGGCGTCGCGGTAGCGAGGGTCGGTGTCGGGAAAGTGCTCGCCGATATCCCCCAGCCCGGCGGCTCCGAGCAGCGCGTCGATCACCGCGTGGGTGAGCACGTCGGCATCGGAATGCCCCTCCAAGCCACGCTCATGCGGTATCTCCACACCGCCGAGCACCAGCCGCCGCCCCGCGGCGAAGCGATGACAGTCGTAGCCGATACCACTCAGGCTCATAGGGGATCATCCGCGTGAGTGGCTTGCGCACCAAACGCCTGGGCGCTGGGCCTCGTGCCCAGCGACGACGCGGCGGACACCACCACGCCGGGCCGCCGGGGCGGGCGGGCCACCGCACCGAGCACCATCGCGCTCGGCCTCGTGCCCAACGACGACGCGGCGGACACCACCACGCCGGGCCGCCGGGGCGGGCGGGCCACCACACCGCGTGCGCAGCCGCAAAGCGACCGATACGCCCTCATCGCACGCCCGCGCCGATCGGCTCCAGCCGCCGGGAGCGGTGTTCGAACAGGCACAGGTCGCGCACGCCCACGCGCTCCAGCAGCTCGAGCGCCTGCTCGTAGTCGGCGCCCACGTCCTGCGGACGGTGGGCGTCGCTCGAGAGCGCGACGGGAGCGCCTGCCTCTACGCACATCTCGAGGAAGGCCGGCGCTGGGTAGAGCTCCTGGGCGGGCTTGCGCAGCCCCGCCGTGGAGACCTCCACCGCGACGCCCGACTCGGCGATGCCCTCGATCGCCAGCTCGTAGTAGCGGCGCAGGTCGCCCTCCGGGCGGGGGCGGGTGGGGCCCCATATCTTGACGAGGTCGGGGTGGGCGAGGATGTCGAACAGACCGCTGCGCGCCGCCTCGCCGAGCGTCTGGAAGTAGCGCCGCCAGATCTCCTCGGCGCTGCGGGTGGTGCTCCACACGCTGTACTCCTCCATGTCCAGCGATTCGTCGCGCAGGAAGTGCACCGAACCGACCACGTAGTCGAAGTCGTACGCCTCCAGCAGGTTGGCCGTGCGGTCCTCCCCGCCGATGATGAAGTCGGCCTCGATGCCCAACCGCAGGTCGGTGTGCTCGCGCACGAACCGGCAGTACTCCTCCAGGTCGTCGCGCGCGAATTCGCGCCACAGCGGGTGCTGCCACACCTCAAGCGCCTGACGGAAGCGGTAGACGTGCTCGGAGACGCCCAGCTCGGCGATCCCGCGCTCGTCGGCGACCTCGCGGTAGCGCTCCACGTTGGCGGTGGTGAAGTGCTCGGCCGCCGTCGCGTCGAGCTGGTCGGGGCGTAGGTGGAGGTGATAGTCGGTGAGCATTTGGCTGCGATTGAAGCTGCAGGGCGCGGGTGTCTGTATATCGCAGCACAGAGATCGCGACAGTGCCGGGAACCCCGGTCGGGCCTCCGGATCCGGGAACAAGGACGGAAACGCGCCAACTTTGAGGGCAGATACGCCGTAAACACGAAGGATTGAGCACCCATCCGCCCAGTTCGTCCCAAGCTGCACGTACGGTGGGCCTCGTGAACTGGACCACTCCGAACCGTTGAGCTCCGAGGCGCCCACCGTCGGCGATCTCCTTCCGCGCGCCGCGGAGGCGTTCGGGGTGCGCCACAAGCTCGAGACATACTCGCTGAACGTCGCCCACAGGGACGGCATGCCAAAGGCCCGAGGCTTCATGTTGATCCTGGGCATCACGATCGACGCGATCGACTACCTCGAAGCTCAGATCATGGCCCGTGTCCTCGATACGCCCGTCTGCGAAGTCCGCGACAACGAGCCCTACGGCATCAAGTGCACCATTGACATGCCCATCAGCGGGATCGGCGCAAAGGCCGACCGCGTGGCCAACATCAGAACCGTATGGGCATTCGATCACTCCAGTCATCCCCCGCGACTTGTCAACGCCTACCCAAAGCCTTAGACTGGGAAAAACATGGCCACCGTCAAGCAGGCAATTGGAGAAGTCGACGTCGTCGCTTTCGTGCAACCGGTCGACAAGTGGCCTACCGGAACCAGCGGCACCGTTGTCAGCGACTACGGGGATCACAAGGAAGTCGAGATCTCCAACGACCGTGGCGAAGCCGTGGATTACGTCATCGTTCCGGTTGAGCAGCTCCAGCTTGTCACCAAATACAG
>CAYNGQ010000219.1:0-7110 GCA_964396735.1 uncultured Solirubrobacteraceae bacterium
GGGGCTTGATCACGAACACGATTGCCGCCACGATCGTGCACGGGATCAGCACCACGGGCACGTGCACGAACAGCGGATGCGCAGGCAAGCCGCCGTAGATCGTGGTGATGCGGATCGGCAGCGTGAGGAAGCCGAGGAACGCGAGCAGCGTCAGCGCGAACTCGGCGCGTCGCCAGTCGACCGCCGGCCGGCGACCAGCCCCAATGCTCTCGGTGCCCACCGCCGACCCGAGCTCAGGGTCGCTCGGTCGCGTTGCGAACGTCGATCACCTCCTCACCGTACGGCCTCCGGCGCTCGGCCGCAACGCCCCGGAGAACCATTTTGGTTGGTGCGCGCATCCAACTCAGGTCGCATCGGCCCTCTCCTGGGGTCGCAGGCGCGCTTCAACCGGGCGAGGGCGTGACCAGGCCCGTCTCGTAGGCGAAGACGACGATCTGCACGCGGTCGCGCAGCTCCAGCTTCGCGAGAATACGCCCGACGTGGGACTTGACGGTTGCCTCCGAGAGCACGAGGCGCTCGGCGATCTCGGCGTTCGAGAGGCTTCTCGCGACCTGTATGAGCACCTCGTGCTCACGCGCGGTGAGCAACGACAGGCGCTCGTGCTGCCCTTGGTCGGGCTGGCCAGGGACGGGTAGGCGGTGGGCATAGGTGGAGAGCAGCCTGCGGGTGACCCGGGGTGCGACGACTGCATCCCCGCTGGCGACGGCGCGTATCCCGGAGAGCAGGTCGGCTGGCGGTGTGTCCTTCAGCAGGAAGCCGCTCGCCCCGGCCCGCAACGCCGCGTAGACGTACTCGTCGAGGTCGAAGGTGGTGAGGATGATCACCCTCGCGCTGCTGTGCGACTCGACGATCGTGCGGGTGGCCTGCACGCCGTCCATCTCCGGCATGCGCACGTCCATCAACACGACATCCGGCGCCAGCCTCCGCGTGGCCTCGACCGCCTCGCGGCCGTTGGCGGCCTCGCCGACGATCTCGATGTCCGGTTGGGTGTCCATCACCATCCGAAACGCCATCCGCATCAGCTCCTGGTCGTCGGCCAGCAGCACGCTGGTCGTCATCGCGAAGCGGCCTGTGTGTCAGGGTTCAGCAGCAGGTGCACGCGCCAGCCGCCGCGGGGGCCGGGGCCGGCCTCGAGCGTGCCCCCGTAGCTCGCGGCGCGCTCTCGCATGCCGCGCAGGCCGCGCCCGCCGGGCGCCCCCGCGGCTCGACCCTCACCAGCTCGACTGCCCCCAGATCGATCTTCCTCAGCGCGACCCCAACCAGCCCCGCCTTCGCCTGCCAGACCCTCGCCAGTGCGACCCTCACCCGTATCGGTCACCTCGAGCTCGACCTGGCCCGGACGGCAGCTCAGCGCCAGATGCGCGCGGGTAGGCCGGGCGGCGTGCTTGAGCGTGTTGGTCAGAGCCTCCTGCGCCACCCGGAAGACGGTCAGCTGCACGCCGTCGGCCAGCCCGTGCGGATCACCCTCGAGATCCATCGTCACCGGGATGCCGGCGGCGTGCACGCGCGCGAGCAGCTCGTCGAGCCGGTCGAGGCTGGGTTGCGGCTCCAGCGGCTGCGCGGAGGAGCGATCGCGCAGCACGCCCAGCAGCCTGCGCATCTCGACCAGCGCCTCCCGGCCGGTCGCTGCGATCCGTTGGGTGGCCTCCGCTGCGCGCTCTGGCGAGGTATCCATCGCGTAGGTGGCGCCGTCGGCCAGGGCGATCATCACGCTGAGATTGTGGGCCACGATGTCGTGCATCTCGCGCGCGATGCGGGCTCGCTCGGCGGCGGCGCCGATCCGGCCCTCCTGGTCGCGCTCGAATTCCAACCGCGCCGCCTTCTCCTGCAGCGTGGCCAGCAGCGCTCGGCGCTGGCGGACAGAGACACCGAGCACCCCCGCCGCCGTCGCCAGCCCGGTGAGCCCGACCCACACCTTCAGCGGCTCGGACGGCGACCAGCGCAAGGCCGCCATGATCGCCCCCACTGCGACGATGCCGCCGGCGATTGCCGCGGCGATCGGGCTGCCGTCCAAGGTGACCCAGTACAGGGAGATCAGCACCGCGGCGTCGGCGAGCTGCGGAGCGGCGAGCAGCCACTGCGCCAGCGCGACGGTCGCGACCACCCCAAAGCACAGCATCGGGCTCGCGCGCCGCAACGGCAACGGGGCACACAGCGCGACGCAGAACACGATGGCGAGCGTGGTCAGGCGGTGCTGCGTGAGCAGGCCCGCGACGCTCACCACCGCGACCGTCAGGCAGATCGCGAGATCGATCGCCACGGGATGCCATCTCTTGGTTTGCGTCCTACTCGACCTCCGCGTCGAGCACCAACAGCTCGGGCAGGTGGGCCGGGTGTCGCTCGCCCCGCGGCTCGCCCTGCACGTCGGGCCTGGTGACGGTGACGTAGGCCACGAGCGCGACGAACACGATCAGCGCCAAGCCGCTGACGGTGCCGTCGCCGAGGCCGAGGCCGGTGATCGCGGGCGGCTTGCTGAACCAGTCCGCGAACGACGCGCCGATCGGCCGGGTCACGATGTACGCAAACCAGAACGCGACGATCGGGTTCATGTTGAAACGCCACCAGCCGACCGCGGGGATCGCGATGATCGCGATGAACAGCACCGCCGAAGGGAAGAAGCCGAGCTTGAAGGCGGTCGCGGTCATGTCGCCGGCCGCGGTGCCGAGCGCGAACGTCGCGAGCACCGCCGCCCAGTAGAAGCTCTCGCGCCGGCGGGTGGTGATCGTGTGAATCGAGAGCGTGCCCTCGCTGCGGTACCAGAGGACGAAGACTGCGGCCACGACCAACCCAAACAGCGGCGTGGTCACCGTGTAGGGAATGCTCGCGCCGTCATGTATGCCGTCAGCCATCATCGTGCCGAAGATCGCGACCATCATCACCGCAAACCAGTAAATAGGCGCGCGGTATTCGCGCTGGCGCAGCTGCAGCCAGATCGCGAAGCAGAGCCCGAAGATGCCGATCGCGCCGGCGATGGGGACGCTCTTGTTGCCAAGGAAGTCCGACATCGACTCGCCCATCCCGGTGGTGAGGAGCTTCAGTGCCCAGAAGATCGCGGTGATCTCGGGCACCTTGGCCAGCGCCACCCGCGTGCGTGAGGCGTCGCGGTCAGGCATCGTGGCTCACCACTGGACGGGCCCCGGGCGGCGCGATCGTCCGCCTCTGATGCCGGAGCCATTACGAATGATGTCGATCACGTCCTCACCGTACGGTGTCCGGCGCTCGGCCGCAACACCCCTGGAGAACCATCTCGATCCGCACCCGTATCCAACTCAGGTAGAGCTGGGCTGCGACCAAGGTCGGATGCTCACACGCCGGTGACCGCGGGGACCTCACCCCCGGCGACCGCCTCGGAGAGTCGCCGGTGGTCGAGCTCGTTCTGATCGGCATACGCCGTGGCGAAGCGGGCGATCGCGCGGTCAAACGCCGAGCCGCCGCCCAGGTAGGCGGCGACCGCGAGACGGTCGCCCGAGCGGGCGTGCGCGCGTGCCAGCGACCACCCGCACGCTCGCGTGTATGCGTGCAAGCCCGCTTCGCTCAGCGTCGAGAGGTCAGCGGAGGCCTTCCAGTCCCACAGCTGGCGTACGTAGAAGTCGTGTTCTTTGCCATCCAGCCCGACGCTGCGCTGCCAGCCGAGGAAGATGTCGCTGGCGGCCTGGGAGATGCGCTGGCCGCGCACCACCCGCTCGCCGTGGTTGGCGAACTCGCTCGCGCCGAGGTAGGGCTCGAGCACCGAGGGCTGCGCCTCCTTGGCCTGCAGCACGAGCGGGTCCTGCCCGTCGCGGCCGACGAGCAGGAACACCCAGGCGCGGGTGCCGACGCTGCCGACGCCCACCAACTTGCGCGCCATGTCGACGAAGCGGTGGGTTCGAAACAGGTACTCCCGATCGGCGTCGAGGCTCTCTGCGTACTGATCCAGCACTTTCTGCACAAACGCCGACTGCTCACGTGCGTCGACTGGACCGACCAGCTCGCGGATCGGGACGAGCAGCGGTGGGACGTGGCCGAAGCGCAATTTGCCCTCGGCGCGCTCGGTCAGCTTCTCCACCGCCCGCAGGCTGGTCTTGCGGCGCGCGTTGGCGAACGGTCGCGCGAACTCGATCCGCCCCCGGCCCTTCAACGTCCCGCCGAAGCGATCGACCAGCTCGCTGGCCGTCAGCCGCTCATACCAGACGTCGAGGTGGCTGCGGCCGGCGAAGTCACGCATCGCCTCGCGGTACTCGCGCACGCTCTCCTTGACGATCCAGCGACGGCTGTTCGCGGGCAGGCCCACGTCGCGGCCGGCGATCTCGGCGCTGGCTGCCATTCGCTTGACGTCCCACTCCCATGGACCCGGAAGCGTCTCGTCGAAGTCGTTGGGGCTGAACACCACGCGGCGATCGGGGGCCGCGAACCCGCCGAAGTTGGAGATGTGGGCATCCCCACACGCCTGCACCACGATCCCCGAGTCGGGCGTCGCCGCGAGATCCGCGGCCATCACCGCGGCCGCCCCGCGGTAGAAGGTGAACGGCGAGACGAGCATCCGCCCGTAGCGGATCGGCACGAGCTCCTGCACACGCGAGGCCGCCTGAGCCGCGAGCACCGCGACGGGGTCGGGTCGGGCGGGCGCCGCCGTCCACTCGCCGTGGGCCGACCGGGGTGTGGCCTTACGGGCCGCTCGACCTCGCTCCGCGGACTCCCCGGGCTGCAGCTGTGCGTAACGCGGGGCAGGTTCGGCTGTCACGGCTGTTGAGCTCCCTTGCGACTGCCACCACCGACGTACGCTGGTAGAAGTCGAGTGCATGTGCCACGATCCAAGGTGTCTACCGGTGTCCTCATCGGCCAGGAGAGTACTCAGGGCAGTGACGCTGCCAACTGGTGGAAGAAGTCGGGGGTGGATTCAGCGGATGCCGTCGAGCAGCTCGGCGGGCGAGGCGAGCCCGAGACCGCGGGCGAGGATCACGAGCGTCTCCAGGCGCGGTGAGCGCTTGCACCGCTCCAGGAGGCTGATCTCCGTGCGGTGCAGGTTGCACGCTTCGGCGAGCGCCTCCTGCGAGAGCCCCGAGCGCTCCCGGTGCGCGCGTAGGTTCTTGGCGAATTGGCTGCGTATCTGCTCCACGGACACCCGCTAACTGTCGCGCCTCGCAGACGAGAGGTCTACAGACCTTTGTCTACATCGTGTCGGCATCGCAAATCCCTACTCCTGCGCGGCTGGGTTATAAACGTTTTGTCTTAGCTTATCGACAAGCCACCCAGCGCATATATTGGCTGCAAATACAGCCATTCCGTCACGGGTTGCCCGTGCCGGACACTTGATCTTTAGGGCCCGCGCGAGATGGGTCCATCGGGGGCCGCGGGCGTGGGATTTCAGATGCAGATGAAGCCAAGGGCGTCCAGGTGCCGGGCGCACGCGGATGCCCACATCCGCTCGTCCTCCGCGCGCACGACTCCCTGCTCGTGCAACCGCTCGAGCGCGATGCCGATCGCCGCTGGGTCGATGTCGCAGAGCTCGCGCTCGAGCTCGCCGCGCGACCAGCGCAGTGGGTGATCGTCGCGCAGCAGTTGCAGCACGACCAGGCACTGCGTGCCGTCCTGCTCCAGTGGATCGATTTGCTCCTCGGGCATGTCGCAATCTTCGGCCTGCCGCCCTCAGACCCTTCAGACAGTCGTCTAAGTTGGCGCGAAAAGACGCAAATCGGTTACATTCCAGGCCTGCATTCTCCACCCGCCACTCCCGGGCTGCGTCGAGCGACCATAGACGACGTCCAAAGCCTGCGGACGGTGCTGGCGGAGGCGTTTATGGAGGATCCGATATTCGGCTGGCTGATCCCAAATGACGCCAGGAGGCAAGCGCGGTTGCGTCACTACTTCGAGACCGAGCTGCGCCATTTCGCCCTGCCGCGCGGGCGCGTGGAGACGACGGACGATCTCGCCGGAGCGATGCTGAGCCTACCACCCGGTAGGTGGCGTGTGCCACTGCGCACCACCCTGTTGCACGGCAGGGTATTCGGGGTTCGAATCGCCAAGGCAGCGAGCTTGGGAGCCGCGATGGAATGGCGTCACACGCGTCTCGCAGGCGAGCCCCACTACTACGTTCGCGACATCGGCGTGCACCCGGACAAGCAGGGACGAGGACTTGGCGGCGCACTGATGCGCCCCACGCTCGATCGTTGCGATCAGGAGGGTCTGCCAGCCTACATCGAGGCCTCCAGCGAGCGCAGCGCCGTTCTGTACGCCCGCCTCGGATTCCAGCTCATCGAGGAGCTGCGCGTGTGGGGCAGCCCGCCGCTGCGACTCATGCTCCGTCCTCCACGCACCCCGGAGGCGAGGCCGTGAGCACTGCCTGCCACCACCAACGCCCCGGGGCGGGCGTGGGTGGGCTTCCTCAGTGCCGGTTTGGCATTTGCGCGCCTGCCGGTGATGGTGGGGGCAGGATTCGAACCTGCGTAGGCAGAGCCAATCGGTTTACAGCCGATCTCCTTTAACCACTCGGACACCCCACCGTGGGTGCCGACGCAGTTTAGAGCCCTACGACGCCTCGCGCAGCAGCTGCGCCTCGGGCAGCGTCTGCAGCTTCTTGAGCGTGCGGTTCTCGATCTGGCGGACGCGCTCGCGCGTGATGTTGAAGGCGCGGCCGACCTCCTCCAGGGTACGTGAGCGCCCGCCGGTGATGCCATAGCGCATCTCCAGCACCTCCCGCTCGCGGCGGGGGAGCACCGCCAGCACGCGCACCACGGTCTCACGGCGCAGCGACTCCGAGGCGGTCTCGAACGGGGATTCGGCGGCGATGTCCTCGACGAAGTCCGCGAGCGCCGAGTCGTCCTCCTCGCCCACCGGCTTCTCCAGCGAGATCGGCTGCTGAGCCATGCGTAAGATCTCGCGCACTTCCGCGATCGGGTAGTCGAGCTCGGTGGCGAGCTCCGCGGGGCTGGGGTCGCGCCCCAGCGACTGGATCAGCAGGCGCTCGGCGTGCAGCACCTTGTTGAGCTTTTCCGCCATGTGCACGGGGATCCGGATCGTGCGGCCCTTGTCGGCGATCGCGCGGGTTACCGCCTGGCGGATCCACCAGGTGGCGTAGGTCGAGAACTTGTAGCCGCGTCTGTAGTCGAACTTCTCCACCGCCCTGATCAACCC
>CAYNGQ010000220.1:0-2816 GCA_964396735.1 uncultured Solirubrobacteraceae bacterium
CATCTTCCCCACGCTCACTCCGCTCGCCGTTGCTCCGGGGCGGCCGTTTCCGTACATCTCCAACCTTTCGCTGAGCCTGGCGGTGCTGGTGCGCGACCCGGTCACCGACCAGACGGTGTTCGCGCGCGTAAAGGTCCCCACCGAGATCCTGCCTCGCTTCATTGAGGTCCCCGCCGCCGGCGAGGGCGCCACTGCCGGGGGCCGTGAGAGCGCTACCACCGGGGGCCGCGAGAGCGCCGCCGCGGAGAGGGTCACGCTGGTGGCGCTGGAGGAGGTGATCGCCCACCACCTCGGCGCGCTCTTCCCGGGGATGGAGATCGTCGACCATCACGTCTTCCGCGTCACCCGCGACGCCGACCTCGAGGTCTCCGACGACGCCGCCGACCTGCTGCAGGCGGTCGAGGACGAGCTGCGCCGCCGCCGCTTCGGCGAGATCGTGCGCGTCGAGCTCGGCGCCCACTGCTCGGCGCCCCTGCGCAGCGAGCTGGTCGGCCTGCTGGGCGTCGCCGAGGAGGAAATCTATCCCGTCGACGGCCTGCTCGACATGGGCTCGCTGTGGCAGATCGTCCGCCTCCCCGGCATGCCCGAGCTGCGCGACCCGCCGATGAGCCCGATCACCCACCCGCGCCTGCTGCGCCACGAGGGCGAGCGGCCCGACGTGCTCGCCGCGATGCGCGAAGGCGACATCCTCGTGCACCACCCCTACGACTCCTTCTCCACCTCGGTCGAGCGCTTCGTGCAGCAGGCCGTCGCCGACCCGGACGTGCTCGCGATCAAGCTCACGGTGTACCGCACCTCCGACGCCTCGCCGCTGGTGCCCGCGCTGATCGACGCGACCGAGCGCGGCAAGCAGGCGGTCGCGCTGGTGGAGCTCAAGGCGCGCTTCGACGAGCGCATGAACATCCACTGGGCCAAGGCGCTGGAGGAGGCAGGCGTGCACGTCGTCTACGGCCAGCCGGCGCTGAAGACCCACGTCAAGTGCGTGCTGGTCGTGCGCCGCGAGGGCGAGGGGGTGCGCAACTACGTGCACATCGGCACCGGCAACTACCACTCGACCACCGCGCGCCTATACACCGACTTCGGGCTGTTCACAACCGACCCGCAGATCGGGGCGGATGTGACCGACATGTTCAACTACCTCACCGGCTACGGCCGTCCGCTGCACTACCGCAAGGTGCTGATCGCCCCTACGCAACTGCGCGACGGGCTGATCGCCGAGATCGACCGCACAATCGCCGCGCACACGGGCGGGCGGGGCTCAAGTCCCGCGCGGATCACGATGAAGATGAACGCGCTGGTCGACGGCCCCTGCATCCGCGCGCTCTACCGCGCCTCGATGGCCGGCGTGCAGGTCGATCTGAACGTCCGCGGGATCTGCTGCCTGCGCCCCGGCGTGCCGGGGATCTCCGAGAACATCCGCGTCATCTCCGTGGTGGGGCGGCTGCTCGAGCACTCCCGCGTGTACGCCTTCGAGCGCGCGGGCGAGCAACTCGTCTACATCGCCTCCGCCGACCTGATGCCGCGCAACCTCGACCACCGCGTCGAGCTCGCCGTGCCGATCGAGGTCCCCGAGCTGCGGGCCGAACTGCTCGACGTGCTCGAACGCGCCTTCCACGACAACCAGAACGCCTGGGAGCTCGACGCCGACGGCGCCTGGCGACGGCTGCATCCGGGCCCCGGCGAGGAGCCTCGCTCGATGCAGCTGGAGCTGATCGAGATCCACGCTCGGCGCGCGGTGGAGTAGCGTCGGGCTGACACCGGGCGACCCGCCTGACGAGATAGCCTGCGTGATCGTGAGGACATCGGGCTGGTGGCGCGCCGTGCGGTCGCCGCGAAGGAGGGAACCATGGACTTGACCTTCAGCGAGCAGGAGATCGCGTTCCGCGACGAGCTGCGCGCCTGGTTTGCCGCGAACGACCCCGGGCCCGCGCCGCAGGGCGACGAAGATCGGCAGTACGCCTACCGGCGCGACTTCCAGCGCCGGCTCGCGGACGGCGGCTGGGCTGCCGTGCACTGGCCGCGCGAGTATGGCGGCCGTGGGGCAACACTGACCGAATCGGCGATCTTCTTCGAGGAGCTCGGCCGCTCCGGGGCGCCCCTGCCCGCGAATGTGCTTGGCCTGCTGCTCGCCGGCCCGACGCTCATGACCTGGGGCACCGAGCAGCAGAAGGAGCGCTATCTCGCGCCGATCCTCACCGCGGATGAGATCTGGTGCCAGGGCTTCTCCGAGCCCGACGCCGGCTCGGACCTCGCCAGCCTGAAGACACGCGCCGTGCAGGATGGCGATGAGTGGGTGCTCACCGGCCAGAAGGTGTGGACCAGCGCCGCGCAGTACTCGAAGTGGTGCATGCTCCTCGCGCGCTCCGACCCCGACGCCCCCAAGCACAAGGGGCTCACCTACTTCCTGCTGGACATGGAGCAGGAGGGCGTGCAGATCCGCCCGCTGCGCCAGATCACCGGCGAGCCCGAGTTCAACGAGCTGTTCCTCGACGGCGCCCGCGTGCCGAGCGAGAACGTGCTCGGGGGTACCGGCAACGGCTGGAAGGTGGCGCTCACGACGCTGATGAACGAGCGCGCCGGCTTGGGGTTCTTCCTGCAGGTCCGCATGCGCCAGTTGCTCGACCGCTTGATCGAGGAGGCCGCCCGCGAAGGGCTGCTCGAGGATCCCGTGATCGCCGATCGCCTCGGCGAGCTGCACTTGCGCACCGAGATCGTGCGGCTCACCGCCTACCGCGGACTGACCGCGATCGAGAAGTACGGCCAGCCCGGCCCGGAGGGGTCGCTGACCAAGTGGATGTGGTCGGACACCAACCAGC
>CAYNGQ010000221.1:0-5189 GCA_964396735.1 uncultured Solirubrobacteraceae bacterium
GAGGGCCAGCTGGTGAACTCCGGGCCGCTGGACGGGCTGGACAAGGCGGCGGCGATCGCGCGGATCATCGAGGTCCTGGCCGAGCGCGGCACGGGCCGGGGCGCGGTCAACTACCGGCTGCGTGACTGGCTGGTCTCGCGCCAGCGGTTCTGGGGCGCGCCGATCCCGATCGTCTACTGCGACGGCTGCGGGACGGTGCCGATCCCCAAGGAGCAACTGCCGGTGGAGCTGCCGCGCGACCTGAAACCGACCGGCGCCGGCAACCCGCTGGCGGAAAGGGAGGATTTCGTCAACACCGTCTGCCCCCGCTGCGGCGGGCCCGCCAAGCGCGAGACGGACACGCTGGACTGCCACTTCGACGCGCTGTGGCTGTGGATCCCCGCATGCGTGCCCGCCTCCGAGCGCGAGCGCTCGCTGGAGGAGATCCTCGCACTGGAGGACCTGCGCGCGTGGCTGCCCTCCGAGCGGTTGGTGGCGGGCAGCGACAGCGGCAACTTCATGTTCGACCAGCGCATCACCACGAAGGCGCTGCGCGATATCGGCCCGCTGGAGTTCCTCGCCGACGGCGAGCCGTTCGCGGGGGCGCTGATGCACGAGATGGTGATTCGCGACGGGCGCAAGATGAGCAAGCACCTCGGCAACGTGGTGGATCCCGACGAGCTGGTGGAGTCCTTCGGCGCCGACACGGTGAGGATGGCGGTGCTGTGGGCGGCACGACCGCAGAAGTCGCTGAACTGGAGCGACAGCGCGGTGCAGTTCTGCCAGCGCTTCCTGCACAACCTTTGGCAGTACTCACAGGTGCGCTTCGCCCAA
The DNA here is from genome assembly GCA_964396735.1 of uncultured Solirubrobacteraceae bacterium. Classification (GTDB taxonomy): domain Bacteria; phylum Actinomycetota; class Thermoleophilia; order Solirubrobacterales; family Solirubrobacteraceae; genus Palsa-744. The sequence continues at coordinate 814 of CAYNGQ010000221.1, forward strand.
CCGGCCGAGGACTCGGGGGAGCTCGACCCACGCCGTACCGAGCACCTGCGCAGGCGCCTGGAGAAATGGTGCGACATCGCGATGGAGAAGATCACCGAGGAGCTGGCGGAGCTCGAGATGCACAGCGCGGTGCGCAACGCGATCCGCCTGCTGGACCGCATCAAGGATTACGAGAAGCGCGTGCTCAAGCACAGCGGCGCCATGTGCCGCGAGGATCGCGAGGCCCTGCGCGACGCGTTGGGGCTGATGGCGCGGGTGATCATGCCCTTCGCGCCGCACATCGGCGAGGAGCTGTGGGAGTCCTCGGGCCTCGGGGAGCCGGGGGTCGATCCGCAGTGGCCGCTGCCGGGCGGGTGGTCGCGCCAGCCTCCCGCCACGCCTCCAGGAGTCCCACGCGCCGAGCCGGTGCCGACGGGGGCCGAGGAGTAACGGGACGAGAGCCCACGCACCGAGCCGGTGGCGGGAGCCGAGGAGTAGCGGGATGAGAGCCCCACGTGCAGATGCAGGAGCGGACCAAGGGAGATGCAGAGCCAGACCAAGAGCGGGAGAAGAGGCGCCCCCCGCCGCAGAGAGAAACAGCGACCACCTGCCGCGGTGGGACATGCAATGCTGACCGCACGGCGATACCGATCCCAACTCTGTGGAGATTCACCGAATATGCCCATCTCGCCGACCGTGTCCTCTGCGATGATGTGCTGAGACGCGGATGAGCACCGCACCGAACCAAACCGGGGATCTCCAGCACACGCGCTCCTGCGCAACCGAGCTGGTGTGCCGCAAATGCGAGCTGCGCTCGCCCCTCGCCGAGGGCGGGGCTTACTGCCCGCGCTGCGGCAAGAGCCTCGACGTCGACTACGACTACGAGCTGGCGGCGCGGCGCATACGCGAGACGCCGATGCACGAGCGCCCGCTCAATATCTGGTTCTTGGAGGAGCTGCTGCCGATCCACGACGCCGTCGGCCCCGCGCGCGTGGGCGAGTTCGCGGGCTTCACGCCGCTGATCAAGGCCGACCGGCTGGGCGCCGCGGTGGGGTTGCGCAACCTCTATCTCAAGGACGACAGCACCTCCCGCCCGAGCCTCTCCTACAAGGACCGCGTGGTGGGCATGGCGGTGGCGCGCCTGCTGGAGCTGGGCCGCAAGGAGATCGGGTGCGTGTCGACCGGCAACGTCGGCACCGCCGTGGCGGCACTGGCGGCAAAGGCGGGAGTGGCAGCGTACGTCTTTTACCCCAACCGCCTGGAGAGCACCAAGGCTCACGCCTGTCGCGCACTCGGCGCGAAGGTGTGTCAGGTGGAGGGCAATTACGACGAAGCCAACAAAGCCTGCCGCGCGCTCGCCGAAGCGACGGGCCTGGAGTTCGCCAACATCACGCTGCGCCCGTTCTACGCCGAGGGCGCCAAGACCGAGGCGTATGAGATCGTGCAGCAGCTCGGCTGGCGCTCACCCGACCGCATCGTCTCCCCCGCCGCCGGGGGCACGCTCTCCTCGCGCATCCACAAGGGCCTGCAGGAGCTCGAAAAGGTTGGCCTCGCGCAGACGGCGCACACCAAGATCGACATCGCCCAGCCCGACGGCTGCAACCCGATCGCCGAGGCGATTCTGGGCGGCGCCTCGGAGATCGTCCCTGTGAAGCCGACCACACAGGCACACTCGCTGGGGATCGGCTCGCCCGGCGACGGGGTGTTCGTGATCGAGGCCGTTCGCGGACGCGGCGGCACGGCGGCGTCGGTGAGCGACAAAGAGATCTTCGCGGGCATCGACCTGCTGGCGTCGACCGAGGGCCTGCTCACCGAGCCGGCCGGCGGCACCACCGTGGCGGTCGTGAAGAAGCTGGCCGCCGAAGGCCGCCTCGACCCCGACGAGACGGTGGTGGCGATCGTCACCGGCAACGGGCTGAAGACCCTGTACGACCACCCCGCCAAGCCGTGGCCGTCGAAGGTGGAGTGCAACACCGAGACGATGCGCTCCGTGCTGGAGGGCTTCCAGCGCGAGGTCGGTCTCGTGCCCGCCAGCGAGCGGTTGCACGCGTAGGGCACCCCGCAACGCCGGCCCGTCGGGGACCGCCAGCGAGCGGCGGCACGCGCAGAGCGCAGCCCTCCCCCCTCACCCATCCACCGCACGGCGGAGCCTCACAGTCCGCCGAGCCCCCTACGGCGCGGAGCTGCAACCATCAAAGGCGTGGGACGCCTCGACGAAGTCGACCTGAGCCGCTCGCTCTCGCGCGAGGAGTCCGAGAAGCGCCTGCGGGCACTGCAGGATCGCCTGCTCGCGCTGCGGCTGGTGCTCGCCGGGCTGCGCGACGACGGGCGCCTCGGCCCGCCCGTGTGCGTGCTCTTCGAGGGCTGGGACGCCTCCGGCAAGGGCGGCGCGATCAAGCGCCTCGTGGCCTCGCTCGACCCCCGCCACGTGCGCGTCGCGGAGTTCGCCGCGCCAGACGCGACCGCCAAGCGCCATCACTTCCTGTGGCGCTTCTGGCCGGCGCTGCCGGGGTGGGGCGGCTTCACCGTGCTCGACCGCTCCTGGTATGGGCGCGTGCTGGTCGAGCGCGTGGACAAGCTCGCCACCGAGGAGGAATGGAGCCGTGCGTACGGCGAGATCGTCGAGTTCGAGCGCATGCTGACCTCCGAGGGCGCAGTGCTGATCAAGTTCTGGTTGCACATCTCAAGCGACGAGCAGCTCAAGCGCTTCGAAGCGCGCGCGGGCGATCCACTGAAGAGCTGGAAGCTCGCCCCCGACGACTGGCGCAACCGCGGCCAGCGCGAGCTCTACACGCAGGCGCTGGAGGAGATGTTTGAGCGCACCGACGCAAAGCACGCCCGCTGGCAGATCGTCGCCGCCGAGTCAAAGCACTATGCGCGGGTGCACGTGCTCGAAACCGTCAACGGCGAGATCGAACGGGTGCTGCGCCACCGCGGGACGACGCTGCCGAGCGAGTAGAGCCACCACGGGACGACACTGCGGACGAGTAGACCCAATAGGGTGCCGGCCATGGATGCCTCACTCTACGCCGACGCGCTCGCGCCGTTCCTCGCGGAAGGGCGGCAACTGCTGCCCGCAGGCGCGGAGGTGCTCGACGCGCACACCCACCTCGGGCTCGACGAGGATGGGCGCTCACTGACGCTCGAGCAGCTGCTCGCACAGCTCGACGAGGCCGGCGCGCGGCGCGCGTGCGTGTTCCCGCTGCATGACCCCGAGCGCAGCCCCGCCTACCGCGTGCCCAACGATCGGGTGCTCGCGTGGGCCGGCGAAAGCGAGGGCCGTCTAATTCCCTTCTGCCGCCTCGACCCCTTCGACGATCCGCTGCCCGAGGCAGAGCGCTGCCTTGCCGCCGGCGCGCGCGGGATCAAGCTTCATCCCCGCGCGCAGGAGTTCGCCTTCGACGGCAACGAGCTCGAGGGGATCTTCGAGGTGGCGGAAGCAGCGCGCGTACCAATCCTGATCCACGCCGGTCGCGGCCTGCCGCCGATCGCCGAGGGGCTCGCCGAACTCGCGCTGCGCCACCCCGAGGTCGTGCTGATCCTTGCCCATGGCGCGATCTGCGACCAGGGGATCCTCACCTCGATGCTCGCCGACCATCCGGGCGTGCTGTACGACACCTCCTGCTTCTTCGGGCTCGACGTGGTGGAGCTGTTCGCGCGCGTCCCCGCCGAGCGGATCGTGTTCGCCACCGACCCTCCCTATGGGCGCCCGCTGAGCGGTCTCTACATGACGCTGCGCATGGCCGCCCACGCCGGCCTCGACGAGGCCACCACCCGGCTGGTGCTCGGCGAGACGGTCGCGGGACTGTTCGACGGGCGCGGGCTGCCGCCCGTCACACCTCCGCGCCGGGGGCCATCGATCACGCTCTCCGGACGTCTGGCCCGCGTCTACGGCTACGGCAGCCTCACCGGCCCCGCGCTCTTCGCCGGCGTCCCTGAGCAGGCGCTGGCGATGCTCGAGATGGCGCTCGCCGCCTGCCGCGATCCCTCGCCGGGGGACGTGGGCGAGGCGCTCGAGGCGATCGGCTCAGCGCTTGCCGCCGCCGCCACGCTGCTGCAGAGCGAGGATGGCGTGCGACCCGCGATCGACCTGATCTACCGTGCGATGGCCCGCGCCGTCACAGAGGTGCCCGATCCGTCTGATCGGGCTCACTCCCCGCTGCCCCCCAGCCACACCGCGGCTGACTTGCTGTAGCTCGCTCACCCTGCGCGGCCACACCGGTCATGCGCTGCAACTCACTCACCGCGGCGCAGCCATACCGCGGCCCACTCGCCGCTGGCACGACGTCGGTGCTCGCGCATGTTCAAAGACTCTTTGAAGGCCCCCACCACGCTCGCGACCTGCTCGGTGAGCAGCCCCCCCGCGATCAGATCGTCCGGGGCGTGCTCGATCGACC
>CAYNGQ010000222.1:0-7884 GCA_964396735.1 uncultured Solirubrobacteraceae bacterium
CGCGCGCGACCGGTGCGACGCTGCGCTTCGACGCCGAGGAGACCGTCAAGCATGGCTTGCGCGCCGAACCCGGCGTCGAGGTGGACGCCGAGATCGGCGCGGGCGCCGAGCAGCTCTGCATCGTGCTCGGCGGCGACGGCACGATCCTGCGCGCGCTGCAGCTCTACGCGGGCAGCTCGGTGCCGGTGTTCGCGATCAACTTCGGCGAGATCGGCTTCCTCGCCACCGTCGAGCCGGAGGAGATCGAGGATGGCGTCGCGCGCGCGCTCAGCGGCCGCTTCGAGCTGCTGCGTCTCCCCGGGATCGTGCTCGAGACGCCCTGCGGCGAGGAGACCGCGATCAACGACGTCGCGATCCACCGCCGCGTCGGCGAGCGCGTGGCGGAGCTGGCGTACGCGCTCGACGGCGAGGAGGTCGGCTCGGTGCGCTGCGACGGGCTGGTGCTCGCCACGCCCGCCGGGTCGACCGGCTACAACCTCGCCAACGCCGGACCGGTGATGGCGTGGGGGGTGAAGGGGTTTGTGGTCTCCTTCATCGCGCCCCACTCGCTCACCGCCCGCGCGCTGGTGGTGGCGCCGAGCGATCCGATCACGATCCACAACCGCTCCCGCGAGGCGCTGGACGTCTCGGTCGACGGACGCCCCGTGTGCGAACTGGGCCCCGACGAGCACATCCGCGCGCGCTTCGTCGACGGCGTCGGCACGATCGCGCAGCTCCCCGGCTCCTCGTTCTATCGCCGTCTGCGCGAGAAGTTCGGCCGGCTCGCGCGCTGAGTCGCGCCGCGGGCTGAGGTCGCGTCGCGGGCTGAGGTCGCCGAGCTCAGGCTGGTTCGGCCCCGAGCGGGCCTCGGGCCTGAAGCGTCGCCCGCGCGCTGAGCGGGCTCAGGCGGCGGCGCTGCGGACCGCCGCCGGCGCGCTGTGCTCGCCGGTGCGCTGCAGCGAGTCCACGAAGCCGTCGAGCTGCTCACGCGAGAAGCGTCGCTGCCCCCCGGGCGTGCGATAGCAGTCGAGGTGCCCCGCGTCCGCCCAACGGCGGATGGTCGCCAGCGAGACGCCCAGGTAGCGCGCGGCCTGCGAGCTCGTGAACACCAGTTGGCGGTCGCTGTGCGGAGAGTTGGGTGGGGCGAAGGGCATCGGAGGGTCCTCTCGATTCGAAGGCCAAGGGGTCCATGTGGGCTACGACGTGGGGCTCCGGATGTCGTTCCGGTGCGCCTCTTGTCGACTGTGTCGGCACCCGCGCCCCGGAAGTTGAGCGTCGCGCACCTTTGTGGACGTTTGCCCGACCCTGCTTCCGGCGAGGCCCCGTGGGGGGCCATCGATATGGCGTGCGCCTCGAAAGTCCTGCATGTGCATGAAATGCTGCACATAGCAGCGAATGTTGGACCAAAGCTAGACAATTCGTCCAACACTGATACTATTCTGCGCAAACCTACTCAAAAGTTAGGTTGCGGTTGTCCTGGAGAGGTGTGGAACCGGGGGGCCGCGAGCCCCTGCCTATGGCCCCCGGGCCCGAGAAAAGGAGGACTCGCATGTGGTGGCAGAAGTAGAGCGGCTGCAAGTTTTGCGGAGGGCGCCGATGCAAGGCGCTCTTCGTGTTTAAGGATCAGAGCCCGGCCCGCCGGCCACGCCCCCCGACAGTGCGGCGGATTGCCGCCGATCCAGCCGGCCCGACAAGCCGACCGAGTCGCTCGGGCCTCACCTGGCGGTTGGCTGGGCGATGGCTCGCGCTTTGCGCTCGAACGCGAGCTCGTCCTCGAAGTTCGCGTCGTCTCCGACGGCCAGTTTGGCGGGGCCCTCGCGTTCCAGCATCGCGATGAAGCTGTTCACGAGCTCGCCGTCGAACTGGCGACCCGACATCCGCCGCAGCTCGGCGATCGCGTCCTGCGATGTTTTCGACGGTCGATAGGAGTCGCGCGAGGTCATCGTGTCGTAGGCGCTGCAGATCGCGAGGATCCGAGAGGGCAGCGGGATCTCGTTGCCGATCAAACCGGCGGGGTAGCCGCCGCCGTCGACGTGCTCGTGGTGATACAGAATTGCGTCCGCCACTGGACCGTAGCCATCGAGGCGCCCCACGAGCGTCGCGCCGTCCTGTGGGTGGCGGCGGATCAGCGCCCAATCCTCGTCAGAGAGGATCTCGGCGTTGAGGATCCGGTCGGGCAGCGCGAACTTGCCGATGTCGTGCAGCAGCCCCGCAGTGTGCACTATGTCCTGCTCGGCCTCGCTGCAACCTGCCTCCTGCGCGAGCGCGCGCGCATAGCGGGCGACCGCGGCGGCGTGGCGGGCGGTCATGCGGTCGCGCAGCGCGAGCGTCTCCACCAGCGTTGTGAGCACCCCGAGCTGCAGCGAGGCCAGATGCATCGAGCGCGCCTCCAGCTGGTCGGCGCGCTCCTCCGAACGCAGCAGGGCGACAGCCAGGGATTGGAAGATTAGGAGAACCACCACCGCGCCGAGCAGCGCGGAAAACCCGAGGTTGGTGTAGGCGACGGCGAGGATCGCCGCGAGCGCGCCCGTCGCGATCTGTCCCGGGAGGAGCGGGATGAAGAGATCGCGAATCTGCCCTGGCAGGCGTCGGCCCTCGAGAATCCGATTGTCGAGCGCCACCAGCGTGAAGTTAAGGGCGTTGGTCACGATGAACACCGCGAACACGATCAGCGCGAAGGTGAAGCTTTGGATTTTGTGGAGGTCGTTGGGACTGTGGACATTTCCGGCGAACAGACGCACCATCCAGCCGCCGACGACGAGGAGGAAGACTGTTGCGAGATTGGTCAGCCACGACGAGAGTGGCAGACGCCTGATCGCCGATGTCAGCGCCACCGCCATGAAACCGAACAGCGCCGCCGGAGCAGGCCCCAGGAGGCTCATGGCGAGCACCAGCGCCACAAACGCGGCGGTCAGTCGCTGGCCGCGGATGTCCACTGTGAGGTACTGGCCTCCCAGGGTGAGCGCCAGCAGCAGGCCCACCAGCAGGATCGGATGCCAATCCTCCGCACGGGAGGTCAGGACGGCGATGGTCGCTCCCGCCGCGAGCAAAGTCATCTCCGCCGCGTAGAAGAGCTGTCTGGTGAGCTTGGATGCGGGCATCTGGTTTGGCCTCTGTCGTCCTTAACGACCGATACCGCGTAGCGCTTAACGACGGTCTGTCATATCCCTGTGCGATCGTCTATGCGTAGTCCGAATGAGCCGCGACTTGGTGATCGTCGGGGGAGGGAGCGTCGGCCGCGGCGAGCCCTTCCGGGGATGCGGATGAGTTGGAGGCGCCCGGTGCCGAGACGGACTCCGGTTCTACCGCGTCCGGCCCGACATGTGACGGTTGCAGTTGCCCGAGCGCCCACAGCCGCGCGAAGCCCAGGGTCGTGACGACGATCACCGACCCGAAAGCGAAGAGCGCTATGCGGGGTGAGCTGAACCCCAGCACCAGCCCGCTCAAAGGGAGGCCGATCAGGGGGCAGACGGCGCCGATCGATTCGACGCCGCCCATCAGCCGCCCGCGCAACCGCTCGGGCGTGAGCAGCTGCACCGCACCCAACAGCGAGGCCCATTGCACGCCATTGCCGGCGCCACCGAGCAGTGCCGCGAGCGCCGCGAGCGCCAGCGTGGGCGCTGCGGCGAGGCCGAGGTAGGCGAGGCCGACCGCGAGCGTGCCGAACGTCAGCATCGCTCCCAACGAGCGCTTCGAGCCGCGTGCGAAGAAGAGGCTGCCACCGATCATGCCCACGCCCCACACCGCCAGCAGCGCGCCGTAGCCGACGTCGCCGGCGTGTAGCGTCCCCTTCGCGTAGAACACCTGCACCGGCGCGCCCGTCTCGAAGAAGACCAGCGCCGTAGCTTGGGTGAGCAGCAAGGCGCGCAGCGCCGGCGCCTCGCGCACGTGCTCCCAGGCCGACGCCAACCGCGCTCGCACCGAGGCGCCGACGCGCTCCTCGACATGCACGTAGAGGTCCACCACCAGGGCGCCGCAGGCGAGGAAGGAGCCGGCGTCGATCAGCAGCGCGACCGGGCCTCCGAAGGCCCGCACGGCGAGCGCCCCGAGCGTCGGCCCGAGCACGACCGAGGCCGACAGCGCGACGTTGAGCGCCGCGTTGGCGTCGTAGATGCCCTGCTCGGCGCTCTGCTCCGCGCCGGCGCGCGCCGCCTGGGCGCGCAGCAGCGAGCTCGCGGTTAGTTCCACCGCCCCGTCGAGCGCCACCAGCACGAGGATCGCTGGCAGCAGGAAGTGCCACACCGTCGCCGCCAAAAGCGCGGCGCAGAGCGCCTCGAACGCGTACAGCGCGCTGAGCGTGCGCCTGCGGGTCGAGGCCTCCACGCGGGCGACCAGCGCCGGCACCGCCAGCGCCGGCAGGTAGCGCGCGACGAACAGCGCCGTGACCGCCGCGGCGCTGTGGGTGTGGTCGTAGATCGCCAGCGACAGCGCGACCGTGCCAAACCAGGTGCCCAGCTTGTTGACCGTGTAGGCGGCCAGGATCCGCCGCAGCCGGGGAGAGGTTGGCAGGATCGACACGCCGCCACGCTAGCGGCTGCGGCGGAGGTGAGAGATTCGCCTGGACGAGATGGTGGGTTTCGTGCACGGCCCCGTGAGGGGGCTCACCAGCCGAGCGTGGCCTGGCGGCTGGCGTTGGACGCCGGGAGCCCGAGCGCCACAACGGGGAGGCTGGGGTGGCGACTGCCGAGCATGTGCATCACCGATTCCGCGGACACCTCGCCGAGGTCGCCCGCGAGCATCACGACGCTGCTGGCGGGGGCTCGTTCCAGCACCTCCGAGACTGCGCCGGCCTCGCCGAGCTGGGCGCCTTCCGGTAACGACTCACTGAGATCGTGCAGCACCGCCGCGCGCTGCGCGGGGTCGGCGCCGGCGACCAGGATGCGCGAGTGCTTTTTGGCGCTGAGGGTTGCAGGGCTCATCTCATTACCGGGCTCAGGTCGTCATGTAGCTGCTGTCGATCAGTTCGGCCTCGCCGACGATCCCCAGCTCCGCATCGATGTTTCTGCTGGCCGACAGGCGCGCGAGCGCCGACAGCGCCACGAACGCCACTGCCGCGATCGCTAGCCATACGAGTGCGACGCCTAACACGGTCATCGCCGCTCACCCGATTTCAGCTGTGGTGTGGTTGGATTGCGCATCGTCTCACCTCTCGGTGTGCGTGCGGCGCCCTGCCCATCGCTTGCTGGCGGTCCGGATTGGTGGGTGCCGTTTGGATAGGTCACTGCACACGACATGATGCGGCCTGCGCGGGCGTTTGTCTGCCGTCCGGATGGTGCCGATCGTGTCGTCCCAAAGGTGCCGATCGGTGTCGTCCCGGGGGTGCAGATTGAGCGGTGTAGGCGGGTTACGGAGTGCCTGGGCGGAGCCCGTGGAGGGGGCGCGGAGCGCTCGGGCACAGCCCTCTGCCGCCTCGGCGGACGCTACGGTGTGCGGATGCAATCCGGCACGCCCGGGGTGGATCGCCCGATCGAGGTGATCATCGCCGACGACCACGCCGTCGTGCGCGACGGCATCCGCACCGTGCTGGAGCGCGAGGCGCAGGAGTTCGTCGTGGTCGCGGAGGCCGCCGACGTGCCGGCCACGATCCGCGAAGTGCGCGCCCACAAGCCCGACCTGCTGACGCTCGATCTGACGATGCCCGGCGGCTCGAGCCTCGCCGCGCTGCCGCAGTGCTTCGTCGCCCATCCGCCGTTGGCCGTCGCGATCCTGACGATGCGCGAGGACCCCGAGTACGCCCGCCAGGCGCTGCGGGCGGGTGCGCGCAGCTACGTGCTCAAGGAGGCCGAGCCCGCCGAGCTGCTGCAGGCCTTCCGCCTCGCGGTGGCCGGCGGCAACTACCTGCACCCGCGGCTGGGCGCGCTGATGGCGACCGGCGGGGAGAATACGCAGGAGGGGGCGGCGCTCTCCGAGCGCGAGCGCGAGGTGGTGAGGTTGATCGCGCTCGGCCACACCAACCCGCAGATCGCCGAGCAGTTGCACGTCGCCGAGCGCACCGTCAAGACCTATCGCGCCCGCGCGATCGAGAAGCTCGGCTTCTCTTCGCGCGCGGAGCTCACCGCATACGCGCGACGGCTGGGGCTGGTGGATTAGCTGTTGTGATGCCCGCGTGGGGGTGTGCACCCCACGAGGACGAGGTTGGAGAGCTCAGTGTTGTGTGTGTACTTTTCGGACGCAAACCCTTCATTTTGTGAAGTGGTTGGGGGTCACAAAAAAGCATTTCTCCCCGGGCTCGGAGATATGGATCTACTTTTGGGACGCAAACCCTTCATTTTGTGAAGTGGTTGGGGGTCACAAAAAAGCATTCCCTCCCGGGGCTCGGGGCAGGTATATCCACTTTTGGGCCTATACCACCGCCGGGCGTCCAGCTAGCGGCACCGTGAGCCGCACCGTGGTGCCCTGGCCGCTCTCGCCGCAGCCGCCCGCTCCGAGCTCAAGCTCCCCCCCGACCAGCTCGGCGCGCTCGCGCATCCCGGACATGCCGAAGCCGCCCTCCAGGCCATCGCCGCGTGGTCCGAGGCCGGTGCCGCCCGCCGGTAGGCCGCGGCCGTCGTCGGCGACCGACACGCGGACCGTGGAGCCGTCGCCGTTCAGCGCGATGCTGACCACCGCCCGCGAGGCTTGCGCGTGGCGGGAGACGTTGGTGAGCGCCTCCTGCACGACGCGGTAGACGGTGCTCTCGAGCTCCGCGTCGAGCCGCTCGCCGGCGGGCGAGAGCTCGATCTCCGTGCGCACTTCCAGACCGTCGATCGCGTGCGCGCGGCGGGCGAGCGCTTCGAGCGCGGGCACCAGGCCGAGGTCGTCGAGCGCCGCGGGGCGCAGCTCGGTGATCAGGTGGCGCAGCCCGTCGATCTCCACGCCGAGGCCCTCGAGCACCGCGTCGACGGCCTCGCTGAGCGCCGCCTCGTCGTGGCGGTCGCGCGCGTCGGCCAGTTTCAGGCGCAGCGCCCCGAGCCCCTGCACGGTCTCGTCGTGGATCTCGCGCGCCCAGCGCGTGCGCTCGCGCTCGCGCGCCTCCATGCCGAAGCGCAGACGCTCGATCTCGACCGAGCGCTCGGCCGCCAGACGCTGCGCGACGCTCGCCGCGAACGCGGCCAGCGCCTCGCGGTCGGCGCCGCGGAAGCCGCCGCCTGTGCGCAGCGCGATCACGAGGCCGCCGCCGTGGCTCCCCATGCTCAGCGGCTCGACCAAAGCGGCGCGCGCCTCCAAGCCCAGTTCGTGCAGCCACGCCGCCTCCTGGCCGCGCGGGCGGTCGAGCGCCACCGGCTGCCCGGCCAGATAGAGGGCGCCCAGCGCGGAGCCCTGCACGGGCACCACCCGCAGTCGCGGCGTGCCGGTGCCGGAGGCGGCGGCGACGCGCAGCTCGGCGCGCTCCTCGATCACCATCAAAAGCGTGGCGGCGTCGAGCAGCGCGAGGCCGCGATCGGCCATCAGGCGCAGAAGCCACAGCTCGGAGCCGGAGAGCATCTGGAAAACCTATCCGCTCGGGGGGTCGTATCCGCTACCGCGACATCGGGTGCCACCGACCCGCAGAGGGGCGATCGGGCTCCAACACCCGCGGGCGGGTGACAGCGCCAAATACCCGCCAGACGCAACCCTACCCGTCGGCGATGTGCGCGAGGCCGTTGTCATAGCGCTCGAGCCGCGCCGCGACGCGCGCCTCGTCGAGCAGCGCGCCCGCGCTCATCCCAGCCCGCCACGGCGCGAGCCCGACCGCGACACGCAGCGAGCGGCGATGACCGGAGGCTTCCAGCTTGATCGAGCGCAGACGCACGAGCATCCGCCGCGCGACGACCTCCCCGCGCAGGGCGTCGGCGCCGGGGAGCACGATCAGCAACTCGCTCTGCGACGGGCGCCCCACCCGGTCGAAGCGGCGCAGCTCGCGGCGTAGCGCGAGCTCCACATACG
>CAYNGQ010000223.1:0-5993 GCA_964396735.1 uncultured Solirubrobacteraceae bacterium
CGATCGTGAACGAGAGCACCGCCCCGAAGGCGTAGATGCCGACGAGGAAGTCGATGTTCTCGGGGACGACCAGCACGGCGGCCAGCAGGCCGGCGAGCAGGATCAAAAGCCACGGCGTGGAGCGCCGCTGGTGCAGGCGCCCGAGGCCACTGGGGATCTGGCGGTTGGTCGAGAGCGAGTAGGCCAGGCGCGAGAGCCCCAGCATCGCCGAGTTGGCGGCGGCGATCAGCGTGACGGCGACGACCGCTCCCATCGCGTAGCGCAGCACCTGCGAGAGCGCATGGGGGCGCAGGCGATCGACCAGCCCGATCACGGGGTCGTCGAGATAGCGGTGGGCGAGCGCGGAGTGGGTGCCGTGAATCGGAAAGGCGGTGACGGCGAGCAGCGCCACGCCTACGTAGGCGAGCACGAGCACGGCGATGCCGCTCACCAATAGGCGCTGCAGCGCCTTGCGGCTGGCGATCACCTCGCCGGCGAGTCCGGAGGCGTACTCGACCGAGGTGAACGCCATCGTGGTGATCGTCAGCGCGAAGATCAGTCCCGACCACGAGGGGGCGCGGCCGAGGTGGATCGAGGACCACAGGGTGTGGGGGTTGAAGTAGAGGACGAGACCGAGCGCGATCACGAACAGCTCGAGCGCCAGCGCGCCGACGACGAGCGCGCCGATCCGCAACCCGCGACGCGAGGAGAGGCCACGGATGTTGGAGAGCACGACGTAGGCGATGATCGCCAGCGCCAGCAGCAGCGCCTCGGTGTGGTGGCCGAGCGGCGCCCAGAACACCTTCAGGTACTGCGTCGCGGCGTAGGCGCACACCGCGATCAGGATGATGTAGTCCAGCAGGATCGCCCAGCCGGCGATGAACGAGACGAGCTCGTTGAAGGCGTAGCGGGCGAACACGGTCGAGCCCCCGGGCTCCTGGTGCAGGGAGGAGCCCTCCACGTAGGTGAGCGCGGTGAGCCCGAACAGCAGCGCGGCGATCAGGAAGACGAGCGGGGTGAGCCCGAGCGCGTGATCGACGACCACCCCGAGCGAGAAGAACACGGCGCTCGCCAGCGAGGTGTAGACGATCCCGAACAGGATCGGAGAGCCGATCGTGCGCTCGAGCGTCGCGGCCGACCACGCGGTGAGCCGCTCGCGCACCGGCTCTCTCGAGCCCTCGGGCTCCAGCCACTCCCAATCGTTCATCTGCACTTGAGGTTATGACCTGCAGGCCGTCCGCCCGGCGGCAACTCCGCGGGCGGACGACAAGCGATGCTCAGGTAATCAACGGAATGATCAGGATCGCCACGATGTTGGCGACCTTGATCATCGGGTTGATCGCGGGGCCGGCGGTGTCCTTGAAGGGATCGCCGACGGTGTCGCCGGTGACCGAGGCGGCGTGGGCGTCGGAGCCCTTGCCGCCGAACGCGCCGTCCTCGATCAGCTTCTTGGCGTTGTCCCAGGCGCCGCCGCCCGCGGTCATCATCACCGCGAAGAAGAAGCCCACGACGATCACCCCGATCAACATGCCTCCCAGCGCCTGGGTGTCAATCAGCCCGACGATCACGGTCATCCCGATCGGCAGCAGCGAGGGCAGGATCATCTCGCGCTGGGCGGTGCGGGTGACGATGTCCACGCAGGTGGCGTATTCCGGTTCTTCGGTGCCCTCCATGATCCCGGGGTGCTCGCGGAACTGGCGGCGCACCTCCTCGACGACCGCGCCGCCGGCGCGTCCGACGGCCTCGATCGAGAGCGAGGCGAACAGACACACCATCAGCCCGCCGAGCAGCAGCCCGATCAGCACGGGCGGTTCGTTGATCGCGAAGCTCAGCGTGGTGCCGTGCGCTTCCAGTTCCTGCTTGAAGCCCGCGAACAGCACCACCGCGGCGAGCACCGCCGAGCCGATCGCGTACCCCTTGGTGACTGCCTTGGTGGTGTTGCCGACCGCGTCGAGCGGATCGGTGACGTTGCGCACCTCCTCGGGCAGGTCGGCCATCTCGGCGATCCCGCCGGCGTTGTCGGTGATCGGCCCGAACGCGTCGAGCGCGACGATCAGCCCGGTGAGCGAGAGCTGGCCCATCACCGCCACGCCGATACCGTAGATCCCGGTGGTGCCACCCCCGGCGAGCTTCCACGCGCCGAGGATCCCGAGCACGATCACCAGCGCCGGCAGCGAGGTGGCCTGCAGGCCCGAGCCGAAGCCTTGGATGATGTTGGTCGCGTGGCCGGTGAGCGACGCCTTGGCGGTCTTCTTCACCGGCGAGAAGCGCGTGGAGGTGTAGTAGTCGGTGATCAGGAACAGGCAGGCGGTGACGCCGATCCCGATCAACGCGCAGAGGTACAGTTTCCACCAGCTGATCGACTCCGAGGTGCTCTTCAACGCGACGCCGTGCATCAGCCAGTAGGTGACCGGCGCGAACGCGGCGGCGGCCAGCAGTCCGGAGACGACGAGGCCCTGGTAGAGCGCGCGCTCGACGTTGTCGGTGGTGGTGCGCACCGCGAAGGTGCCGATGATCGAGGCGATGATCGCAACGCCCCCCAGCACCAGCGGGAAGATCACGACGCGCGTGGACTGTTCGAAGGTGAGCACCCCCAGCAGCATCACCGCGACGGCGGTGACGGCGTAAGTCTCGAACAGGTCGGCCGCCATCCCGGCGCAGTCGCCGACGTTGTCGCCGACGTTGTCGGCGATCGTCGCGGGGTTGCGGGGGTCGTCCTCGGGGATGCCGGCCTCGACCTTGCCCACGAGGTCGGCGCCGACGTCGGCCGCCTTCGTGAAGATGCCGCCGCCGAGGCGGGCGAAGATCGAGATCAGCGAGCCTCCGAAGCCGAGCCCGATCAGCGCGTCCACGGCCGTCTTCTGCGATTCGTTGAACACCGCGGTGAGCAGCCCGTAGTAGCCGGCGACGCCCATCAGGGCGAGGCCGACGACCAGCAGGCCGGTGATCGCGCCGCCGCGGAAGGCGACGCTCAGCGCGGGCGACACCCCCCCGCGGGCGGCCTCAGCGACGCGCGCGTTGGCGCGCACAGAGACGTTCATGCCGATGTAGCCGGCCGCGCCGGAGAGGATGCCGCCGATCGCGAAGCCGCACGCGACGGCGATGTTCTGGACGAAGATCAGCGCGACGAACACCACCACGCCGACGACGGCGATCGTGGTGTACTGGCGGTTCAGGTAGGCGCGCGCGCCCTGCTGGACGGCGAGCGAGATGCTCTGCATGCGCTCGTTGCCGGGCGAGAGCGCGAGCAGGGAGCGCGTCGTCAGGAGCCCATACACGACGGCACACGCGGCGCAAACGAGGGCGACGACGACCCCGTGGTTTGTCAGGAAGCTGCTCAACAGAAATCCTCCGGTCGGTTGGCGTGCCGCGCGACGCCCGCGCGCACAAATGTCCACCATCCGCCCGGATCGCTCGGTTGAGCGCCTACCCGGCGGAAAAGCGCGCGCAGTCTATCGTGCCGCGCGGCGGATGGCGTTTAGGTGGATAAACGGCGCGTCGTGGCGGGGCATGGAGGCCCCGGCCCCGGACGTCCGTTCCCCGCGTTCACCCGCGCGGATGATCCCCAATGATCGCCCGACGACGGCTCAGCGCCCCGGAACCCACAGCCGGCCGCTCGACTCCGCCGGGCCCGGGCCGGGCTTCGCGGCGCCCGGCTGCGGCGGGGTCGGGGCGGTCTGCGGTGGGGTGGGGCCGGCCTGCGGTGGGGCCTGCGCTGGCGGTGGCGCGGGAGCGCTCTGAGATTCGCGCGCGTACGCCATCTGCAGCTGCGAGAGCGCGTCGCGCAGCGGGCGCGCTTCCTGGGGTGCCCTGCGCTCGACCACCGGCATCAGCCCGCGCACGGCGTCGATCGCATCGCGCACCTGCTCGAGGTCGCGCTCGGGGCTGCCCTGCTCGGGGCTGTCCTGCTCGGGCGTCGCCTGGTCCGGCCCGCCGACCAGGCCGAGGCGGCGCGCGCCGATGTTCAGCAGCGACACCGTCGCCTGCAGCACCATGTCCGCGCTCGTGATGCGACTCAGTTCGGCCTCGTACGCCGCCCTCAGCTCTGCTTCGCTCGGCTGGCCTCCCCCACCTGCGCCACCGGTCTCGCCCTGCTGGGCCTCCTGCGTGCTCACACCGCCACCTCCGCTGAGTAGGTTTGCCTTGTCTCCGCCACCGCCGCCGCGAAGACCTCCTCGCGCGTGGCGCCATGCTCGATCATCGCGCGCTGGCGCTGGGCGCCGTTGCGCTCCGGGAAGGCCAGCTCGATGCCGAGCTCCCCGCGCACCGGGGCGCTCCAGCTCGCCAGCCGCTCGATCGCCTCGCGCGCCGGGTACTCCTCGACGCGCTCGAGATCGATCAGCCGTCCGTCAAGACCGAAGCGGATCGCGCGCCACATGTTCTCCTCGACCATCCGCGGCGTGGGGTCGGCGAACGGGACGCCTTCGTCGATGTCGCGCGCGGCCTGCGCCACGCAGGCGACGATCAGCCCCGCCAGCGCCTCCGACTCCGTCGCGGTGCTCTGCGCGTCGCAGATGCGCACCTCCACCGTGCCGAACGCGAAGTGGGGGCGCACCGACCACCACACCTGGGTGTACTCGACGATCGAGTTGGTGCGCTTCAGCTGCTCGATGTACTCACGGTAGTTGCGCCACCCGCCGAACGCGTCTGGCCCCCCGCAGCGCGGAAAGCTGCGGGTGAAGCTCTGCGTGCGCGCCGAGTGCAGGCCGGCGTCGCGGCCGTCGAGGTAGGGGGAGTTGGCGGAGATCGCCAGCAGCAGCGGCAGCACGCCGCGCAGGCGGTCGCACACGCGCACCGCGCGATCGGCGTCGCGCATCCCCACGTGCGCGTGCATGCTGAAGGTGTTGTTGCGCCACGCCACGTATTTGAGGCCCTCCTCCACGCGGCGGTAGTGCTCGGTGTCGATGATCTGCTGCTCGCGGTAGTCGGCCCACGGGTGGGTCCCGGTGGCGCCCAGCGCCAGCCCCTCCTCCTCGGCGAGCGCAAACAGCCGCTTGCGCCGCTCGCGCTGGCGGGCCACCGCGTCGTGGAAGTCCCCGCCGGGGCCCGAGACGATCTCGATCTCCGCGGAGATCAGCTCGCCGGTGATGTGCTCGTACAGCAGCGGATCGCGCACGCGGGTGGCCTCGCGCAGCGCTTCGAAGCGGGGCACCATCTCCAGCGTGGTGGGGTGCAGCAGCGAGAACTCCTCCTCGAGGCCGACGGTGCCGTCCACCGCCTGCGCGAAGGTCTCAGCCGCCCGGTCGAGGTCCAAGCCACTCATGTGCCCACCCTCCACAAGCGACGTGGGGTCCGGGATGGGCGCGGATCTGGACGGCAGGGCATTGGGACGGAGGGCTCCGCGGGGCGGCCGGTCAGGTGAGGTAGAAGTACAGCGCGTACAGCAAATCGACGGCGGGGCTGGAGGTGTGGACTGTGACCTCCGGGGGCACCACCAGCAGCGACTCGGAGTAGTTGAAGATGATCTTCACACCCGCCTGCACCAGCTCGTCGGCGAGCTCCTGCGCGACGGCGCCCGGGATCGCCAGCACGCCGACGACGATGTCCTCGTCTTCGACCATCTGGCGCAGCTCGCGGGTGTGGCGCACCACCTTGCTGCCGACGGTGGTGCCCACCTTGTCGGGGTCCACGTCGAAGATCGCCACCACCCTGAAGCCGTGGTCGGCGAAGATGTCCGAGGAGGCGATCGCCTTGCCGAGGTGTCCCGCCCCGAACAGCGCGATGTTGTGCTGCCCGGCGGTGCGCAAGATCTTGCGGATCTGCGACACCAGCGACTCGACGTTGTAGCCGACGCCGCGCTTGCCGAACTTGCCGAAGCCGGAGAGGTCGCGGCGGATCTGCGTCGAGTTGACGTGGGTGTAGTCGGAGAGTTCCTGCGAGGAGATCGTCTCCTTGCCCATCTTGCGCGCCTGCGTGAGCACCTGCAGGTAGCGCGACAGCCGCGCCGCCACTCCCAGCGAGAGCCGCTCGCCCGGGTGGGCGGGGTCGCCGTGTCCGTTGCGCTCGACCTCTGC
>CAYNGQ010000224.1:0-1553 GCA_964396735.1 uncultured Solirubrobacteraceae bacterium
CATCGGCAGTTGAACTGGACCTGGGCGCTGGTGGCGTTTGGGGTGGTGTGGATCGCGCGCGCGCTCCTCGGCTGGCTGAGCCTGACGCTCAGCGTCGCCGCGCTCTGCGCCGCTCGCCGCGGCCGTCGCTGGCGGCGCGAAGACATCGAGGCGGGCGGCGATCTGGCGCAGGTGGTGCGCAGCTTCCAGGGACCGCTGGACGCTGTGCGCGAGCTGAGCGCCAAGGCCGCCGTGCGGCGGATGCTCAGCCGTGGAGCGTCGTGGTTCAAGGACGACGAAGTCCTGATCGGCCAGGACGTGCTGGATGGGGGCCTGGTGCGGATCCCGCTCGGTGGAGGAGCGGGGGGCACGCATACGCTCGTGGTAGGCGCCGCCGGCGCGGGCAAGACGGTCACGATGACCGGGGTCGCCGTGCACGGAGTGGAGCACGGGATGGGCGCCGTGTTCATCGACCCGAAGGAAGACCCCGACATGTTGGAAGCGGCGCGCGATGTGGCCGAGCGCGAGGGACGACCCTTCGTGCACTGGACGCCGGACGGATTGGTGGTGTTCAACCCCTACGCGCACGGCTCAGAGACCGAGATAGCGGACAAGCTGCTGGCCGGCGAGCAGTGGTCAGAGCCGCATTACCTGCGCCAGGCGCAGCGGTACATCGGCCACGTGGTGCGTGTGCTGCGCCAGGCCGGGGTCGTGGTCAGCCTGCAGAGCGTCGTGCGGTGTCTGGATCTGTACGAGTTCGAGGCGCTGGTGCGGGGACTGCCCGAGCAGCAGGTCGGGCAGGTGACGGCCTATCTGAAGTCGCTGAGCGCTGCTCAGCAGGCCGGTCTGTCGGGCGTCAGGGACCGGTTGGCGGTGATGGCCGAGTCGGACGTCGGGCAGTGGTTGGACCCGGAGACGCCGGGGGTCTCCTCGTTCGATCTGCTGGAAATGGTGCAGCAGCGAGCGGTGGTGTACTTCAGCCTGCAGGCCGATCGCAGACCGCTGCTGGCGCAGATGCTGGGGGCCGCGATCGTCGGGGACCTGCACAGCACGCAGGCGAGGCTGCAGGACAAGCGGATACCGACCGTGGTGGTGATCGACGAGTTCGCGGCGCTGGCGGCCGAGCGGGTGGCGGGGTTGTTCGGGCGCGCGCGCGGGTCCGGCATGTGCCTGCTGCTGGGCACGCAGGAGTTCGCGGACCTGCGCCTACCGGGACTGGAGCAGTTGCGCGACCAGGTAATGGGCAACCTGACGTCCCTGATCGCCCACCGTCAGGTGGTCCCGGACAGCGCCACGTTGATCGCTGACGTGGCGGGCACCAAGGGCGCGTGGAGCACGACCGTGCACACCGACGGTCGGACTATGCGCACCCGCGGACGCGAGTACGTGGTTCATCCGGAGGAGATCAAAAGCCTCCAGCGCGGTCACGCGGTCGTGATCGTGCCGACGGGCAGGCGTCCCGTCCGTATCACAAAAATATTCTCACTCAACAGGTAGGGAAAGGATAGGTATTTATATGACAGGTGCAACGTATGTTCCTCAAGAGATCGTAGGCCAAGCGGCGATGATCGCAT
>CAYNGQ010000225.1:0-2337 GCA_964396735.1 uncultured Solirubrobacteraceae bacterium
CGAGGTCGATCGAATCGCGCCCGGCGACCTCACGCATCGAGAGCACCTTGCCCTCGCGATAGTTGAACGGCCCCGCCGGCCTGCCGGTGTAGTGGCCATCGACGATCTCCGATCGCGAGCCGAGGCCGCCGTCGAAGTAGAGCACGCGCGCAAGCAGGTCGGCCATCTCCTGCGAGGCCGCCGTCAGGATGTAGATCGGCAGACCGGCGTCCTGGTGGGCGTAGGCGCGCTCGAGCATCTGCGGGTAGAGCCGCGGCAGCACCCCCGCGAGCACGCGCGGCGACATGCGCTGCAGATCGCGCACGGCCACCCCGGCGAGCATCTCGCCCACGCGCCGGCGCACCTCGTCGGCCCAATCGTCGGTGGAGCCGCGCAGGCGAAAGCGGAGGTTCTGGTAGAGGTCGCCGAGCAGCCGCCCGCGCGTGATCATCCCCGCCTCGTAGGCCGCGCGCGCGAAGAAGATGCCGGAGGAGCCGGCCATCAACGTGCGGTCGAGGTCGAAGAACGCGGCGGCGCGCAGATCGTGTGCGTCTATTTGGTGCGCGTCCGCGCGGCCCAACTCACCACCAGGGCCGTGAGCGCGGGACATCGTGTCCCGCGGCCCAGCGTCATGCTCCTGCGGGGGCGCGTCCATGCGGTCTGAACTCAGACGCGGACGATCACCGCGTCGCCCTGCCCGCCCCCGGAGCAGATCGCCGCGCAGCCGAGACCGCCGCCGCGGCGGCGCAGCTCGAGCACGAGCGAGCCGAGGATGCGCGCGCCCGAGGCGCCGATCGGGTGGCCGAGCGCGACGGCGCCGCCGTTGACGTTGACGCGCTCCTCGTCGATGCCGAGCATCCGGATCGAGTTGAGCGTGACCGAGGCGAAGGCCTCGTTGATCTCCCACACATCGATGTCCTTCGCGCTCAGACCGGCTTTCCGCAGCGCCTTGGTGGCGGCCGAGGCGGGCGTGCGGGCGAGGTAGGCGAAGTCGTCGCCGCTCTGCGCGTGGGTGACGATCTCGCCGAGCACCTCCCTGCCGTTGGCGGCGGCCCACTCCTCGGAGGAGACCACCAGCGCGCCGGCGGCGTCGTTGACGCCGGGCGAATTGCCGGCCGTGTGCGAGCCCTCCTTGCCGACCAGGCCCGGCAATGCGGCGAGCTTCTCCAGCGAGGTGTCGCGGCGGGGACCCTCGTCGATCTCGACGACGGTGTCGCCCTTCTTACCCTTGACGGTGACGGACACAATCTCCTCGGAGAGACGTCCCTCGTCGGTCGCCTTCAACGCCAGTTCGTGCGAGCGCAGCGCCCAGCGGTCGAGGTCGGCGCGCGTGAGCTCCAGCTCGTCGGCGACGGCGGTCGCCTCGACGAACATCTGCTTGCCGGAGAAGGGATTGGTCAGGCCATCGTGGACCATCGCGTCGAGCGCCTTCACGTCGCCCATGCGAAAGCCGAAGCGCGCGCCGGGCAGCAGGTAGGGAGCGCGGGACATCGACTCCATCCCACCGCCGACGCCAACCTGCATGTCGCCGGCGCGGATCGCCTGGTCGAGCATCACCGTCGCGCGCAGCCCGGAGGCGCACACCTTGTTGATCGTCTCCGAGGAGACCTCCTTGGGGATCCCGGCTTTGATCTGCGCCTGGCGCGAGGGGATCTGCCCCTGGCCGGCCTGCAGCACCTGACCCATCACGACGTGCTCGACCTGCTCGGGCTCGACTCCGGCGCGCTCCAAAGCGGCCTCGATCGCGATCGCCCCAAGCTCGGTCGCCTCCAGTGTCGACAACCCTCCACCCATCTTGCCGATCGGCGTCCGTGCGGCGCCGAGAATCACTGTCTTAGCCATGAAACTTGGTTCTCCTTAAGTTGTTAGGGCAAGCGGGCATGCGCAATGCTAGTGGAGGTAGATAAGGTTGGCGAGATCATGGACGTCACCGCAAAGACGCAACCAGGGGCCAGCACCGATGCAGATACGGTTGCGGTGGGGATCTTCGATGGTGAGGATGCCCCGAGCGGGCTGCCCGGCGCGGCGGCGCAGCTGATCGCCGCGGGCGAGGCCCGCAGGACCCCGAAGGCGCTTGCGCTCGCCCACGCCGAGGGCAGGCGGTGGCTGCTGGTGGGGCTCGGCAAGCGCAAGGACTTCACTCCCGAGCGCGCGCGCTCGGCGGCCGCCGGCGCTCATGCACGGGCGCTGGAGTTCTCGACCCGCACGCTCTGCTGGCAGGCGCCGAGCGATGATCTCGCGGTGTGCGCGGCGCTGGTGGAGGGCACCGCGCTGGCGGACTACCGCTTCGACAGCCACCGCTCGGCCCCGCCCGAGGGGGAGGACGCCGCCCCCAAGCACCTGCAGGCGCTGATCATC
>CAYNGQ010000226.1:0-1726 GCA_964396735.1 uncultured Solirubrobacteraceae bacterium
CCGCCTGGCTGACCCTCAAGGCCCGCCGCCGCGGGCGGTTCGCGATCCTGCAGGCGTGCAACCCGCCGGACATCTTCTGGCCGATCGCCATCGCGGCGCGGGTAGCGGACCGCACCAAGTTCGTCTTCGACCATCACGACCTGTGCCCGGAACTCTTCCAGTCCAGGTTCCCTGATGGCCCGCGGTTGCCGTACCGCGGACTGCTGGCGCTTGAGCGCCGCACCCACCGCGCTGCGGATCACGTGATCTCAACCAATGACTCCTATCGCATGATCGCCATTAACAGAAGCGGCAAATCGCCCGCAGATGTGACAGTCGTCAGGACCGGGCCAGATCCTGAGAAGCTAAAACCAGGCGCGGAACATCAGGAACTACGGCGCGATCGCAAGTTCCTCGCTGCCTATATCGGCGTCATGGGGCCCCAGGACGGGGTGGATATCGTCGTGCGCGCGGCCGATGTCGTTATCCATGAGATGGGACGCGACGACATCGCCTTTACGATCATCGGCTCCGGGGACTGCTTCGACGAACTGGTCGCGATGCGAGACGAACTCAAGCTGAACGGGCACGTGGAGTTCACCGGCCGGGCTCCTGATGATCTTGTCAAGAAGATCCTTTCCACTGCCGACATTGGGCTCTCACCGGACCCGAAGAATCCGCTGAACGATGTTTCGACGATGAACAAGACGATGGAGTACATGGCCTTTGAGCTTCCCGTCGTAGCCTTCGACCTGCGAGAAACCCGGGTCTCGGCAGGAGCGGCGGCGGTGTACGTCACGCCCAATGACGTCAACGAGTACGCGAAAGCGATCGTGAACCTGATGGACGACGAGGTGGTCCGCGGCCAGCTCGGGAAGATCGGCCGGTCCAGAGTGGAAGACGAGCTCGCCTGGCCCTACCAGGCACGCGCCTACATCGGCGTGTACGACCGGCTAACTCGCGGCCACACTGCCGGTCATCGCAGGATCGTGCCCGGAGCGGGTGACTGAGCCGTGTGCGGAATCGCCGGGTGCTACCAGCAGTCTGACGGCCGCAAGCTCACCGATGTCATGACCGACCGCATCGCGCATCGCGGTCCGGACGCGGACGGGGTCTGGAGTCACGAGGATGCGCAGGTCTCGGTGCACCTCGGCCACCGACGGCTGTCGATCATCGACCTTTCCGCGGCGGCCGACCAGCCGCTGCGCAAGGGCAGTCTCGTGTTGTGCTACAACGGCGAGCTCTACAACTTCCGGGAGCTCCGCCAGCTGCTCCAGGAGGCCGGCGCCGCCTTTGCGACCACCTCGGATACCGAGGTGGTGCTTGAGGCGTGGCGGCACTGGGGGCCGCGGGCGCTCGACCGGTTCCGCGGCATGTTCGCGTTCGCGCTCGCCGATACGGTGACGGGCGAGCTGGTGCTCGCCCGCGACCCGCTTGGCGTCAAGCCGCTCTTCTACACCGAGCGCGGCGACGGCATCGTGTTCGCCTCCGAGCTGAAGGCGATCGTGGCGGCGCTGGGGACCGAGCTGCGGATCGAGCCGGGAGCGCTGGTCGCGTCCATGCTGTACTACTGGGTTCCAGAGCAGCGCTGCGCCATCCAGGGCGTCCGCAAGCTGCCGGCCGGCTCCTGGGCCAGGCTCCGTCCTGGTGCCGCGCCCGAGATTAACCAGTACTGGCGAGTTCAGCAGGTGGCGGCGGAGGCGGCTCAGGGGCCGGCCGCGGACCTGAAGTCCGTCGTCGAGGAGTC
>CAYNGQ010000227.1:0-6127 GCA_964396735.1 uncultured Solirubrobacteraceae bacterium
CTCCTACCGTGGTAGCATCAGAGCAATGGCAACCCAGAAGCGATCGATCTCGTTTGACGAGTCAGTGCTCCGCGAAGCCGAGCTGCGGATTGCCGAGTCGGGGGGGAACCTGTCGGCGTTCGTGAATGCTGCTCTGTTGCACGAGCTTCAAGTAGCGCGTGGCCGCGAGTTGCTTGCCGAGGACGACGCTGAGTTTGGTGCGGTACCGGCCGAGGTCGAGACTCAAGTTCTCGCCGAGTGGCCGGCCTGACGCTCGACGCCGGGGCGCTGATCGCCTACGAGCGTGGACAGGAGCGCATTCGCAAGATTCTCGCAGTCAGCTATGAGCGCGGCCTTGTGCCCACGATCCCGGCGGTCGCGCTCGCCGAGGTGTGGCGCGGCGATGCCAAGGATGCCCGCGTCGCTCGTCTTGTGAAGGCGTCCTCCATCGAACTGCTCGACGAGCAAATCGCGCGCGCAGCTGGGAGCCTACGGCGGGCGACACCTGGCGCCAACACGATCGATGCCTGCATCGCGGTCGGCGTGCGCCGCCGCGGCGACGCAATCGCCACCTCTGATCCCGGTGACATGCGTGCGCTGCTCGGCAAGGGATTCACCATACTCGCAGTCTGACCGGCCGAAGGGACGAGGCGAGCCCTAGCACATTCCACTCATCTGACCGATTGCCCTTCCATATATAGGTGATCCACCAAGATGCTTACGAACCTATTTGTGCAACGGAGGGGGAGGGATTCGAACCCTCGAGACAGGACTAGCCCGCCTGGCGGCTTTCAAGGCCGCTGCATTCAACCGCTCTGCCACCCCTCCAGGGCGACTCATCGAAGGCTAGCGATCCGACGCAGCCGACTCAGCCGTCGGGGCGGCGAACGTGAGCCTCCGCGACGCACGAGCTCGTCCGCAGCATGGCTTGCTAAGCGGACTGGTGGTCCCCTTCGTTCGGCGGGTGTGCTAGGTTTCTGCCAACCGGACTGCTAGTCCGTTTACCAAAGGGCCAGGATGAGCGGCGCGTTTACTCACCGGCACACCCCAAAACAGAAAGGATCTCCTGTGTCTGACCTGAAGATCGCGATTATCCTGGGCAGTACTCGCCCCGGGCGAAACGGCAAGGCAGTGGCCGACTGGGTGCTCGAGAAGGCGCAGACACGAACGGCCGCGCGGTATGAGCTCGTTGACCTGGTGGACTACCCGCTTCCCCATATGGACGAGCCGATCCCGCCGTCGGTGGGGCAGTACGTGGGTGAGCACACCAAGGCCTGGGCTCAGAAGATCGGCTCCTACGACGGCTTCATCTTCGTCACGCCCGAGTACAACCACTCGACCTCGAGCGTGCTCAAGAACGCGATCGACTACCTCTACGCCGAGTGGAACAACAAGGCGGCGGCGTTCGTCAGCTACGGATCGCTCGGGGGAGCCCGCGCCATCGAGCACCTGCGCGCCATCTGCAGCGAGCTTCAGATCGCGCACGTCCGCCAGCAGCTGAGCTTCTCGCTATTCACAGATTTCGAGAACTTCTCCAGCTTCGCACCCGGACCCCAGCACGACGGAGCGGCAGTCACCCTGTTCGACCAGCTCGAGGCGTGGACGCGGGCGATGAAGGCCGTCCGAGATTGACGAACGATTCCAACAGGCTGCCGATGGCGGGTGGGTCCCGCGAACGTGCAGATGCGGCGGCCAACCGCGTGCGGATCCTCGAAGCAGCTCGTCGAGTGCTGGCCGAGCGAGGCGCCGAGGGGACATCGATCGATGCCGTCGCCAGCGAGGCGGGGGTCGGCAAGGGAACCGTCTTCCGTCGCTTCGGTGACCGCTCCGGACTATTCCAGGCGCTCTCCGACGAGCATCTCAAATCCTTCCAGGACGCCTTCATAGCCGGTCCCCCGCCGTTGGGGCCTGGAGCGCCACCCAGTGAGCGCCTCGGTGCCTTCCTCGACGGGCTGCTGGATCTCTACGACCGGCATCTCGAGCTGACGCTCGCACTCGAGAAGGACCGCTGGAAAGCGCCGATCGAGGGCTACCTGACGCTCTCGATGCACCTCGAGAGCCTTCTAAAACAGATCTCCCCGCGACTCGACGCGCCGATCACCGCACAACTGTTGCTGAACGCACTGAACATAAACCTCATCAGCTATCTGCGCCGCGAGCAGGGCGTAAGCCTCGACGCGATCAAGCGGGCGGTTCGGCCGCTGATCGCGGGACTCATGGTGCCGAGCCGGCAAAGACAGAGCAAAGCTACCCCGTGAACGGCCGGGAGGTCCCGATCACGCGGCCGCCGGCGGCCAGCGCCTGGACCTCGTAGCTCGGGTAGGCCCGCGCCAGCGGGATCGCAGTCTCGAACCCGGACTTGGGGACGCTTGCCACGGCGCTCAGCTGAGTGGCGCTGGGCCCGGCGAGGACCCGCCAGGAGACGAGTCGGGTGGCGCCGTTCCAGCTTGCGTACACCGTGGCCCGGCTGCCCTGCGGGCGGGCGGCGCCCACGGGCGGGGTCAGCGGCAGGCCGACCCACGGGTCGAGCGTCTCGCGGTAGCTGAGGTCGGAGCCGGGGAAGTTGCCCTCCAGCAGCCGCTGGCCGGAGCGGGTGAACTCCGAGAAGTAGGGCTCCGAGCCCCAGCCGACGAACACATTGCCGTTGGTAAGCGGCTGGGTGTCGCCCATGTATTCAGTTTCGAATTCGCCGCCCGAGGGATACTGGGCGACGAGCGTGGCGGTGCGCGTCTGCCGGTCGAGATCGAGCACCAGCCCGCGCGAGGGCCCCGTGGCGTGCACCGAGGTGCCGCCGCCGGTGAGCTGGCAGCAGTGGTCGTCGAACATCGTGATCGTCGAGCGGGGTCCAACCCCGGTCGAGCCGGGCGCAAACGCCACGTCGTGCTGCCACTGGAAGTCGGCGCCGGGGCCGAACTTGAAGCTCGAGCGCTTGCCGCCGAGGATCCACTCGATCTTGCCGGTGGCGACGTTCACCAGGTAGGCAGCCCACGTGTTGCGCATCGAGACGAGGAACGTCATGCCGTTGCCGCTGAGCTCGAGCGCGTTGACGTGGTAGGTGTCCCACGGGAACCCGTTGGTTGGCACGGTCGCGTAGGAGTCGCCCGGCGGGATGTGTTCGAGCGCGTCCCAGGTGCGCAGCAGCTTGCCGGTCTTGAGGTTGTACTCCTGCACCGCGGAGTCGATCAGCGCCCCGTTGTAGGCGCCGCCGTAGGCGGAGAGGTTGCGCGCGACGTTCTTGTTGGCGGTCACCCACGCGTCGTCGCCGCTGATCGTGAGCGCGTGGAGCGTGAGCACCCAGCCGTCGGCGCCTTTCAGCCGCGCGAGCGTCTGGTAGTGGCGGTTGACGACCACGTCTTCGCCGCTCTCGGTCGAGCCGGTGTTGGTGACGACGCCCTGCCACCACGCGAGCGCCGGCTGTCCTTCGTAGGTTTGCAGGCTGAGGTTGGCGGCGACGACCTTTTCCGGTACCGCTCGGAACCACACCGGCTGCAGGTTGTCGTCGAGGATCAGCGGCCCGCTCTGGCCGACCAGCGGGGGGTAGTTGAGGTTGTAGAAGTTGGTGGTGAGGATGTAGCCGGGCGCGAGGCGGTTGGCGAGCGTGGGCACGTCCTTGTGGATCACCGGGGGGTGCAGCGTCGGCTCGGTGACGAAATGGTAGGCGCCGTCGGTCGTGTACGCGCCCACGGGCGCGCCGTGCGAGCCCGCAAACGCCGTGTCGATCGCGATGAAGCCGACCACCACGACGCCGATCGCCACCGTCAGGCGGCGCGCCGCTCCGCGCAGCGCGCCGGCGGGGGCGGGCACCGCCAGGAACGTGACGAGCGCCGCCGCGGCGGCGAGTCCGCCGCCTATCAGATAGGCGAGGCGGAAGCCGTCGGTGAGCGCCTGCGGCACCTGCACACCCGTGCCGATCAGGTGGCTGGAGCGCTGCGTGGCGAGCGTCACCAGGATCGCCAGCCCCAGGCCGCCCCCGATCTGGCGCGAGGTGTTGACGAGACCGGAAGCGAGCCCCGCCTGACCCTCCTTGGCGCCCTGGGTGGCGGCGATCGTCGAGGGGACGATCGACATTGCGATCCCCGCCGCGGTGAGCAGCCCGGGCAGCATGATGTAGACGATCGCGCTGCCGCTGGAGCCGACTTTGGCCATCAGCAGCATCCCCGCCGTCAACATGATCAAGCCGCCGCCGAGCACCGGTCGCACGCCGAAGCGGCTCACCAGCTTGCCGGCGCGCGAGGCGACCGCCATGATCATCAACGTCATCGGCAGGAACACCAGACCGGTGTGCAGCGGGGAGAGCCCCAGCACCTGCTGCAGGTAGAGCGAGCTCACAAACCACATCGGGAACAGCGAGGCGCTGAACAGCAGCACGATGTTGTTGGCGATCCGCAGCGGCTTGGTCAGTTCCTTGAAGGGGATCAACGGTTCGGAGGCAAGGCGCGTCTCGATCACCCCGAACACCGCGAGGATCAGCACGCCGCCGATGATCGGGCCAAGCGCGGCAAACGTGTCCCAGCCCTTGAGGCCGGCTTCCACGACCCCGAACACCAGCACCATCTGGCCGATCGTCAGCGTCAGCGCGCCGGCGAGGTCGAAGCTGCGGCCGGGGGCGCGGCGGCGCTCGCTCACGACCGCGTACGCCACCACCGCGGCGGCGACCCCGATCGGGGGATTGATCAAAAGCACCCAGCGCCAGGAGAGCTCCTGCGTGATGATCCCCCCGAACAGCATCCCGGCGGCGCCGCCGAGCCCGTTCATCGCCGCCCACGCGCCGATCGCACGGTTGAGCTGCGGGCCGGGGGCGAACGAGGAGGTGATGATCGCCAGCGAGCAGGCCGCCATCAGCGCGCCGCCGACGCCCTGCGCCGCGCGCGCGAGCACGAGCGTCTCGCGGTCGGAGGCGACGCCGCCGGCGAGTGAGGCGAGCGCGAACACGAGCAGCGCCATCACGAACATCCGCCGCTGCCCGAAGTGGTCGGCCGCGCGGCCGCCGAGCATCAGAAAGCCCGCAAACGTGATCGCGTAGGCGTCGACGATCCACTGCAGTTCGGGCGAGGTGAAGCCGAGGCTCGACTGGATCGAGGGCAGCGCGACGTTGACGATGCTGAGGTCGAGGATGACCATGAACTGCGCCACGCAGCACACGGCCAGCAGCAGCCCCATGCCCCCGCGCTGCCCGCGGGTCTCGGCCGGGGGTGGCGGTGCCGCCACCGGGCCAGCCGTCGTCTCGACGCTCATGAGCCCCTACCGGCTTGCGCTTGACGCGGAAAACGCCTGGTAGGGTGAGCGCCCGAGCAAGCAAGCGACGATGAGAGGAGCCCGGCCGATGAGAAGGACGTCACTGACCGCCATGCTAACGCTCGCGGCCACCCTGGCCGCCGCCATCGCGATGGCGGGGTGCGGCGGTAAAAGCGGGGGCTCCTCCTCCACGACATCGACGACCGGCAGCCCGGCGACGACGACCACGAGCACCGTGCACAAGCACGCCACCAAACCGGGTTACTGAGCCGCGGCTCCAGCGACCCGCCAGGTGGCCCGATCACCGGCCGGTCGAACGGTCCGCCCACTGGCCCAACCGGCGCAGCCCCCATCCCATCCCTACCCAGCGCTGTCGTCATCCCGCTCCAGAGCCGGAGAGCGCGGCGGCGTAGCTGACAACCGCCACCGTGCGCGAGGTCCCGAGCACGTGCCCGGCCGAGTCGAGCGCCTGCACCGCCACGCGGGTGTATTTCAGCGGCAGCGTGGTCGAGCTTTCGAAGCCGCCGGCGGGGATCGTGGCGCGCACCGCCAGCGGGCCGGTGTGCTTGGCGGCGAGCACGCGCCAGGAGGCCACTTCGGTGGCGCCGTTCCAGCTCGCGTGCACGATCGTCTCTTCGCCCGTGTCGTTGAGGCTGGCGAGCACCGCCGGCGGGCTAGCCGGGCGCCCGCTCCAGGGGAAGCGGAAGGCCCGGTAGAAGGCCATTTCGTACGGCAGGTGGGCGTCGAGGAGCAGTGAGCCGTCGTCGCGCGCGTACTCGCTGATCGCGGGCACCCCGCCGTAGCCGACGACCGTGTTGCCATCCGCCAGGGTCTGCATATTGCCCTGGCTGGCGGCCAGCAGCGGCGGGTCGGCGTGGGTGTAGGAGGAGGCGAGGCGGGCTTCGTGAGTGGC
>CAYNGQ010000228.1:0-1926 GCA_964396735.1 uncultured Solirubrobacteraceae bacterium
CAATGCAGGCGATGGAACCAGCGGCCCCGAGCGGCTCGCACACGCAAGCGCACTCGATCGCGCGCGAGTCCTCCCACACCCAGGAGTTCGCGCGCCTGCGACGGCCCCGCTGGCCCAGACGCCGGCTCTGAGCCCACGCCGCGCCTTGCCCCGCATCCAGGCTGGTCGCACCCCGTCCGGGAACAGCACCACCGAGGCACCGGGCCGCTCGGTCTTAGGGAGCGGTCTTTTGAAAGCCGTTTCCATGGGTCAGTTGCCCGGAGAAGAGCAACCGGCTCGGGCACATACGCGCCAGCGCGCATTCGGCGCAGGCGGGATTGCGCGCGTGACAGGTGCGGCGGCCGTGACGCAGGAGGTTGACGTGCAGCTCCAGCTCCTCGCCGGGGGGAGTGAGCGCGAGCATCTGGTCGTGTAGCTCCTCGAATGGGGCGCCTGCTCGCAGCAGCCCGAGGCGCGCCCCCACGCGTGAGACGTGCGTGTCCACAGGAACGTCACGTAGGCCGTAGGCGAACAGCAGCACGCATGCGGCGGTCTTGCGCCCCACGCCGGGAAGGCTGATCAGGTAGTCGCGCGCCCGCGACAGCGGAACATGTGACAGCCACTCCAGCGAGAGCTCGTCCGAGCAATCGGGAGCCCCCAACCCATCCATTCGAGCCTCGGAGATTGCGCGCAGGATGGCTTGGATGCGCCTCGACTTCACCTTCGAGATGCCACCCGGGCGGATCGCCTCCTCGACCTCTGCAAGGGGCGCGTCGCGCACCGCCTCCCAGGTCGCCAGCCGCGCGCGCAGCCGCAGGTAGGCCACGTCGCGATTGCGGTCGTTGGTGCTCTGCGAGAGCACCGTCAGCACCAGCTCCGCCAGCGCGTCGCCATGCGGAGCCATGCGCGGTATCCCGTACACCGCGCGCAGACGATCGCGCACCGCGCGCACGCGGCGACGGGTGGGCGGGGTCCAGCTGGTAGTGGGCACCGCGCCACGGTAGGGCACGCGGCCCGCATCTGTCGGGGCCGGTATATGCTCGGCTGGTGCCGGTCGTGAGCGAGCACGCCGCCCAGGCCGACGACCTTGTCAAAAGCCAGCTGCGCGGAAGCGTGCTGGGAAGACCCCCGGTGGTCGCGCTCGCGGTGGCGATCCCATTGGCGGTCGTCTATCTGGCCGTGGAACCGCCCAGCGGCGACCTGGCGGCGGCCACCTACCGCAGCGATCTCTTTGCCCGGGTGGGGCTGACGCTGTGGGACAACGGCTGGTATGGCGGCCACTACCTCCCCGGCTACTCGCTGCTGGCCCCGGCCCTCGGAGCGCTCGCGGGCAACCGCCTGCTGCTCGCGCTCTGCACGATTGCGGCGGCGGGCTTGTTCGGGCTGATCGCGCAGCGTGTGTTCGGCATGGCGGGGGCACGCGTCGCGGCTGCGTCATTCGCGCTGGGCGCCTCGGTGACGATGCTCTCCGGGCGCGTAGCCTTCACCCTCGGGCTCGCGTTGGGGCTGCTCGCGGTGTTGGCATTGCAGCATCGACGACGCTTCTCCGCCGCGCTCGTGCTTACGCTGCTCGCCAGCCTCGCCAGCCCCGTCGCGGGCGCCTTCCTGGCACTGGGTGGTGTCGCCTACGCGCTGGCAGGCATGGACAATCGGGCACTCCAGCAGCAGGTGCTGGGGCGCAGGCTCGCGCTGGTGGGGGCAGCGGATGACTCGTGGCGGCAGCTGTGGCATGGGCTGGCCATCGCCGCGGCAGGGCTGGTTCCGATCGTGATGTTTGCGCTCGCCTTCCCCGAAGGTGGGTACGAGCCATTTGCGCCGTCGGTGTTCTGGCCGGGCGTGGCCGGCGTAGCGCTGATCGCGTTGCTGCTCCCCCGCTTCGACGACGACCGAAGCCGGGAGACGCTCGCCTGTGGCGAGCATCCCCGTTTCGACCAGCAGCCGCGCGCC
>CAYNGQ010000229.1:0-2675 GCA_964396735.1 uncultured Solirubrobacteraceae bacterium
CGACGGCTCGGTCGTCACCGTTCCCCCCGCGGGCACGCGCGACGCCGTCTTCGAGGCGCTGCACGCCGGCATCAAGACGATCGTGATCGTCACCGAGCGGATCCCGCGCCGCGATGTCGCGATGATGGTCGAGCTGGCCGACGCCAAGGGCGCGCGAATCATCGGCCCCAACTGCCTCGGTGTGATCGTCCCCGGTGTCGCCAAGATGGGCGGCATCGGCGGCCCCGCGCGCAACGCCGCCGTCGCCTACCAGCCCGGCGCGGTCGGCGTGATGAGTCGCTCCGGCGGGATGACCACGGAGATCTCCTCCACGCTGACGGCCGCGGGGCTCGGCGTCTCCACGGCGGTGTCGATCGGCGGCGACGCGATCATTGGCTCGACCTATGCCGAGCTGATGCCCTACTTCGAGGCCGACCCGCAGACCGAGGCGATCGTGATCTACACCGAGCCCGGCGGGCGCATGGAGGCGCAGCTGGCGCAATGGGTGAAGGACAACGACTCGCGCCTGCCGATCATCGCCTTCATGGCGGGCAAGTTCATGGACGACGAGGAGATGCAGGGCATGTCCTTCGGGCACGCCGGCACGATCGTCGAGGGCAAGGAGGACAGCGCGACGGAGAAGATCGCCCGCCTGGAGGCGGCCGGCATCCCTGTGGTGCAGCGGATCGACGAGATTCCCGAGCTGGTCAAGGCCAAGATCGCGGAGCGGAGTAGCGCGGCATGAGAAAGGACGCCCTCTTCATCGCGGTCGATGTCGATGACCAGGCGGCTGCCGACACCGAGCTGGCGCGCCGACTGACCGAGGCCTGCCCAGTTGACATCTTTGCCCAGAAGCCCGACGGCAGCGTGGAGATCGTGGAGGAGAACCTCGACGAGTGCGTGCTCTGCCGCCTCTGTCTCGACGCCTCGAGTGGGTGGGGTTCGGAGCAACCCGTCAAGGTGATCAAGCTATACGACGACGGTGCTCTACTCGCCTAAAGGGTCCACGACAAAGGCTCTGACGGGCCGGCGCGGCCGCTTCGCGGCGGTCTGCGCCACCCGCGGTGCTCGCCGTGCCACCAGCACGGCTGCGCTCGCGTGCGTCGCATCCCATCCACGAATCGACCACCCCGATCCCGCCATTTACTTTGTCGCGAACCCAAGGCGTAGACCCCGACGGCGCCATCCACTATCGTAGGGGGACGCCATGAACGAAAACATCTCCCTGATCGTCATGTGCTTCTTCCTGGTCGCCTCGATCGTGTTCCTGGCCGACCAAATTCTGTCTTACCACTGACCGTCCCCGGCGATCGCGCCGTCCAGCGGGCGTCTGGGCTATTGCCGGGCACGGCGGGTGCGAAGGCGCTCCTGCTGGCGCTCGACCACGTTGACGATCAGCTTCAGGAACTGCTCGGGCCCGGACGCCTTCGCCTGACCGTACGTGAACGCCTCGATCCAGTCGGCCACCTTCGCTTCGCGCGCCATCACGTTGAAGAACTCGCGGCGCATGTCCACGCGCAGGCGCGCGTCGCCGGCCGGGCCCTTCGTCACCTTGATCTCGGGCATCTCCAGCCGGAAGTGCTGCACGTCGCCACGCCCTCTCAGTTCCACCCCGACCACCAGCTTGATCGGCTCCAGCGCCGGCACCTCCCGGATGAACCTGCGCACCGCGAGTTCGATCAACCCCTTGGCGTCTTCTGCCATACATCTCCTCCTGTCTGCCGCTCCCGCTTACAGATAGCCTACAGAAGATTCAAATATCGGCTTTACAGCTTGTGGCGCTGCAACAGCTTGCGGCCGATTACCATGCGCTGAATCTCCGAGGTGCCCTCGCCGATCAGCAGAAGCGGGGCGTCGCGGTAGAGGCGCTCGATCTCATACTCCTTGGAGTATCCATACCCGCCGTGGATCCGCAACGACTCCTCCACGCAGAAGCGCCCCGCCTCTGAGGCGAACAGCTTCGCCATCCCCGCCTCCAGGTCCGAGCGCGCGCCCGCGTCCTTCAGCCGCGCCGCGCGCAGCGTGAGCAGGCGCGCCGCGTCCACCTGCGTCGCCATGTCGGCGAGCTTGAACTGGATCGCCTGGTGCTCGGCGATCGGCTTGCCGAACGTCTTGCGCTCCTGGGAGTATTTCAGCGCCAGCTCCAGCGCCCGCTGCGCGATCCCCACGCCGCGCGCCGCCACGTTCACGCGGCCCACCTCCAGCGCGTCCATCATCTGCGAGAAGCCCTTGTTCAGGCCGGCCTCCTCGCCGCCGAGCACGTTCTCCGCCGGGCAGCGATACCCGTCGAACACCAGCTCGGTGGACTCCACGCCCTTGTAGCCCATCTTCTTGATCTTCGGCGGCACCCTCAGCCCGGCGTACTCCCCCGTGTTCTCGCCCACCCCCGGCTCCTTCTCGGCGATGAAGCAGGTGAAGCCCCTGTGGCGCGGCTGCGCCTCGGGGTCGGTCTTGACGAGCACGAACACCAGCGAGGAGAGCAGCCCGTTGGTGACCCACATCTTCTGGCCGTTGATCTCGTACTTCCCGTCCTCGCCCTTCTTGGCGGAGGTCTTGATCGCCTGCACGTCGCTGCCCAGCTCCGGCTCCGACAGCGAGAACGCCGCCCTGATCTCCCCCGTGGCCATCCGCGGCAGGTACTTCTGGCGCTGCTCCTCGTTGCCGAACTTCATCAGCAGGTAGCTGCCGATGAAGTG